>JAYUQJ010000165.1:0-12773 GCA_043756825.1 Betaproteobacteria bacterium
CCGGGCAGGGTGATCCAGCCGGTGGCCGGGCTCTCGGCCAGGGCCTGGTCGCAGATTGCCGCCAGCTCGCCCCGGCCCTGCCGGCCGGCCCAGCTGCGCAAGGCCGCGATGACAGGCGCGGCGCCAGCGCGCTCGGTGGCGGTGGCAGCAGCAGCGGCGGCCGGGCCGCGCAGCGGCAGGTCGGTGAGCGGGCCGGTGCGCGCCACCGCCAGGCGCGCGGCCTGCAGCGGCCGCTCGGCCAGCAGGCGCAGCAGGTAGAGCGGGCCGCCGGCCTTGGGCCCGGTGCCCGACAGGCCCTCGCCGCCGAAGGGCTGCACCCCCACCACCGCCCCGACGATGTTGCGGTTGACATAGACATTGCCGGCCCGGGACGCCGCCAGCACCTGGGCCACGGTCTCGTCGATGCGGGTGTGCAGGCCCTGTGTCAGGCCATAGCCGGTGGCATTGATCTGCTCCAGGGTGTCGGCCATGGCTTCGCGGGCGAAGCGCAGCACATGCAGCACCGGGCCGAAGACCTCGCGCTGCAGATCGGCCACGCTGTCGAGCTCGATGATCGTCGGCGCGACGAAATGGCCCCGCGCTGCTGCGGCCGGCAGGGCGCCGCGCCAGACGCGGCGGCCGCGGGCCTGCAGCCCGGCCACATGCGCTTCGACCGCGCTGCGAGCCTGTGCATCGATGACCGGGCCGATGTCGGTGGCCAGTTCGCGCGGGTCGCCCAGCTGCAGCTGCTGCACCGCGCCCTGCAACATGTCCACCAGGCGGTCAGCGATTTCGTCCTGCACGCACAGCAGGCGAAGGGCCGAGCAGCGCTGGCCGGCGCTGTCGAAGGCCGACGCCACGATGTCGGCGGCAGCCTGCTCGGCCAGGGCCGAGCTGTCGACGATCATCGCGTTCTGGCCGCCGGTCTCGGCGATCAGCGGCACCCCCTGGCCGTCGGCCGTCAGGCGCCGCGCCAGCGTGGCCTGCAGCAGCCGCGCCACCTCGGTGGACCCGGTGAACAGCACCCCGTTGACCCGCGCATCACCGACCAGGGCGGCACCCACGGTCTCGCCGCGGCCGGGCAGCATTTGCAGTGCCGCACGCGGCACGCCGGCGGCATGCAGGGCCTGCACCGCAGCGGCGGCAATCAGCGGCGTCTGCTCGGCTGGCTTGGCCAGCACCACGTTGCCGGCCGCCAGGGCCGCCGCCACCTGGCCGGTGAAGATGGCCAGCGGGAAGTTCCACGGGCTGATGCAGACCACCGGGCCCAGCGGCCGGTGGCTGGCGTTGTCGAAGTCGCGCCGGACCTCGGCAGCGTAGTAGCGCAGGAAGTCCACCGCCTCGCGCACCTCGGCCACCGCATTGGCGCAGGTCTTGCCGGCCTCGCGCACCAGCAGGGGCAAGAGGCGCTCGGTGTCGGCCTCCAGCGCGGCGGCGGCGGCGTCCAGCAGCGCAGCGCGGGTGGCCGGCGCTGTGGCGGCCCAGGCGGGGGCCGCCTGGCAGGCCGCCGCCACGGCGGCCTGTGCCTGGGCCACGCTGGCCTCCTGGACCCGGCCCACGGTGTCGCCGGCATCGGCCGGGTTGCGCACCGGCTGCCAGGCCGCGCCGGTGCCGGAATCGTCGGCCAGCGCGGGCGCGGCTTGCCAGGGCTTGTCGCCAGCGTCGGCCAGGGCCTGGGTCAGGCGGGCCAGCGTGGCTTCGTCGGCCAGGTCCAGGCCGCGTGAGTTGGGCCGCTGCGCGCCGAACAGCGCCACCGGCAGCGGGATCAAAGGGTGGGGCGCGCCCACCCGGCCGTCGGCCGCCGCCAGCGCGCGCACCGTCTGCACCGGGTCCTGCACCAGGGCTTCGAGGGGCAGGTTCTCGTCGGCGATGCGGTTGACGAAACTGGTGTTGGCGCCGTTCTCCAGCAGCCGCCGCACCAGGTAGGCCAGCAGCGTGTCATGGGTGCCCACCGGGGCATAGATGCGGCAGGGCCGGGCCAGCTTGCCGTCGGCGAGCGTGCCCACCACCTGCTCGTACAGCGGCTCGCCCATGCCGTGCAGGCACTGGAACTCGTACTGGCCGTTGTGGAAGCCGTCGCCGGCCAGGGTGTGGATGGCGGCCAGGCTGTGGGCGTTGTGGGTGGCGAACTGCGGGAACACCGCGTCCGGCGCGGCCAGCAGCTGCCGGGCGCAGGCGATATAGGCCAGGTCGGTGTAGGGCTTGCGGGTGTAGACCGGGTAGCCGGCCTGGCCGTCGACCTGGGCCCGCTTGATTTCGCTGTCCCAGTAGGCGCCCTTGACCAGCCGCACCATCAGGCGGTGGCCGCTGCGGCGGGCCAGGTCGACGATGAAATCAACCACCGCCGGGCAGCGCTTCTGGTAGGCCTGGATCACGAAGCCGATGCCGTCCCACCCGGCCAGCGCGGGCTCGAAGCACAGGCGCTCCAGCAGGTCGAGCGACAGCGCCAGCCGGTCATGCTCTTCGGCGTCGATGTTCAGGCCGATGTTGTGGCCGCGCGCCTGCGTCGCCAGCCTCAGCAGCCGCGGGTAGAGCTCGGTCATCACGCGGCCGACCTGGGCGCGGGCATAGCGGGGGTGCAGTGCCGACAGCTTGATCGAGATGCCCGGCCCATCGACGATGCCGCGCCCGGCCGAGGCCAGGCCGATGGCGTCGATCGCGGTCGCGTAGGCGTGCTGGTAGTTCCGGGCGTCGGATTCGGTCATCGCCGCCTCGCCCAGCATGTCGTAGCTGTAGCGGAAGCCCTGAGCCTCGCGCGGGCGGGCATTGGCCAGGGCCTGCTGGATGGTCTCGCCAGTGACGAACTGCTCGCCCATCATGCGCATGGCCATGTCCACGCCCTTGCGGATCAGCGGCTCGCCGCCGCGCGCCAGCGTGCGCCGCAGCGTGTGGGTGAGGCCGCTGTCGCTGTGGGTGGACACCAGCCTGCCGGTCAGCAGCAGGCCCCAGGCCGCTGCATTGACGAACAGCGACGGGCTCTGGCCCAGGTGGGTCTGCCAGTTGCCCTGCGCGATCTTGTCGCGGATCAAGGCGTCGCGGGTGGCGGCGTCGGGGATGCGCAGCAATGCCTCGGCCAGGCACATCAGCGCCACGCCCTCTTGCGAGCTGAGCGCAAACTCCTGCAGCAGGCCCTGCACCAGGCCGGCCCGGCCACCGTCGCGGGCACGCTCGCGCACGCCCCGGGCGATGCGCAGCGCCAGGGCCTGCGCGGTGTCGGCCTGCGCGCCGGGCAGGGTGGCGGCGCTGATCAGGCCGGGCAGCAAGCCGGGTTCCGGGCTGCGGGTCAGGGCGGTGATGGCCTGGCGCAGCGGCGAGGTGGTCAGCGGCGAGGTCAGTGCAGGCATGGCGGGCTCCGGCGTCGAGGGCGACGCCCGGTGGCGTCAGGGCCAGAGTGTGCTGCTGCTGCGGTCGAGCTTTGTGCGGGTTTGCAAGTCTCGGGCCGTGTTTCGTGCGGGGGTTTCGCCGCTGAGCAGGCCGAACAGGTTCTTGGGGTCGCCCCCGGCGGGCACCAGATCGATGCGCTCGCCGATCCCCAGGGCCAGCGCGGTGTCGTGCAGCCAGGCCAGCGCCGAGTAGTCCTCCAGCGCAAAGCCGACCGAGTCGAAGACGGTCACGTCGCTGGCGCCCACGCGGCCGGCAGCCTGGCCGCTGAGCACGCGCCAGAACTCGGTCACCGGAAAGTCGGCCGGCATCTGCTGGATCTCGCCCTCGATGCGGGTCTGCGGCTCGTACTCGACGAACACCGGCCCGGCGCACAGCACGTCGGGATGCAGCTCGGTCTTGCCGGGGCAATCACCGCCCACCGCATTGATGTGCATGCCGGGCTCGATCATCTCGGGCGTCAGGATGGTGGCCCGGCTCTTGTCGGCGGTGACGGTGGTGACGATGTCAGCAGCGCGCACCGCGTCGGCGATGCTGCTGGCGATGCGCACGGTCAGGCCCTGGCCGGCCAGGTTGGCGGCCAGCTTGGCGCTGGCGGCCGGGTCGGTATCGAACAGCCGCAGCTCCCGCACGCCCACCGTGTCGCGGAAGGCCAGGGCCTGGAATTCGCTCTGCGCGCCGTTGCCGATCAGCGCCATGCGGCGGCTGTCGGGCCGGGCCAGCACCCGCGCGGCCAGCGCCGACATCGCGGCGGTGCGGATTGCGGTGGTGATCGTCAGCTCCGACAGCAGCAACGGCAGGCCGGTGGCCACATCGGCCAGCACGCCGAAGGCCATCACCGTGGGCAGTCCGAAGCGGTGGTTGGCCGGGTGGCCGTTCACATACTTGAAGGCGAAACGGCGGGCATCGGCGATCGGCATCAGCTCGACCACGCCATCGGGCGAGTGGCAGGCCAGGCGGGGCGATTTGTCGAACTCGGGCCAGCGCCGGTAGTCAGCCTCGATGCGCTCGGCCACGCCGGCCAGGCAGGCCGGCAGGCCTTGCCGGCGCACCAACGCCACCATCTGGGGCAGGCTCAGGTAGAGCGTGGCCGTGCCGGCCGGCGCGGGCCGGCGTGGGTGGGTCGGGCGCTGGTGAAACGGGTGGTGGTGAAAGGGGTGTTGGCTAAAGGTGGGCAGCGACATGGTCAGGCTCCGGCGACGGCGTTGACGCAGTCTCCGGTGGCCTGGGGTCAATTGAAATGCAGAGGTTTGTCGCGCTTTGATGATTTAGATAGCAATATGTCAGGTGCGAATGACATTTCGATCAAAAACCTGGGTTCAGGGAGCTGGGCTTGTTGTCGACCTTGCGCCAGGCCTCGCGCTCGGCCTGCCGGGCTTGAGCGGCCTGTCCCAGCGCTTGCGCAGCGTCCTGGCGGGCCTGCCGTTCATTCGCCTGGGCCGTCTCGAGTTGCTCGGCCAGCCGCGAGGTGAGCACCGCCATCGCCCCCAGCGCCAACACCCCCGCCACCCCACCCGCCAGCGCCCAGGCCCACGGGCGGCGCCGGCCCCTGCGCGGCGGGTCGGCGCCGTCCCCCGGGGCCTCACCGGCCCGGTGTGCCGGCAGCCTTTGCAGATCGAAGTGCAGCGCCGCGGCCGAGCCATAGCGCTGGTCGGCCGCGTGGGCGGTGGCCTTGGCGACGATGGCCAAGAGCGCGTCGCGTTGCGGGCGCGCAGCTGCCGGCAGCACCGGCGTCACCAGTTCGGCCAGCAGCCGGCCCAGGCTGAAGATGTCGCTGGGCAGGCCGGGGGCCTGGCCGGCCTCCTGCTCGGGGCTGGCATAGCCCGCGCTCATGCCCACGGCCGCGTCGCCCGCCTGGCCCTCGAGCCGGGCGATGCCGAAGTCCAGCAGCATCACCCGTCCTTCGGCATTGACCAGCACATTGGCCGGCTTGATGTCGCAGTGGATCACCCCATGGCGGTGGGCATGGGCCACTGCCTCGCAGACCGATCCGAACAGCGCCAGGCGGTCTGCCAGCGGCGCCTGCCGCCGGGCGCACCAGTGATCGAGAGTGTCGCCGTCGGCGTACTCCATCACCAGGTAGGGCTGGCCCGCGGGCGTGGTGCCACCGTCGAGCAGCTTGGCAATGTGGGCGTGGTTCAGCCGGGCCAGGATCTGGCGCTCGCTGGTCAGGCGCGCCAGGGCCTCGGCCCCTGACCAGCCCAGCAGCAACTTGATCGCTGCCTTTTGTTGGTAATGGCCGTCACTGCGCTCGGCCAAGTAGACCCGGCCCATGCCGCCCTCACCCAGGGGCCGCAGCAGGGTCCAGGCGCCCAATGGATCGCCCGGGCGCAAGGGGCTGCCCAGCCACTGGGTGGCTGCCTGCGCCACCGCGGCAGAGAAACGGGTGACGCCGCCCGGCGGGGCCAGCAGGGCCAGCAATTCGCGCTGGGTGGCGTCGTCGGCGCCCAGCGACAGCAGTGCGGCACGCTGGGCGCCGATGTTCGGCAGATCGCAAGCGGCATTGAACAACTGTTTGATCTGGCCGTGGCGCGACCGGTCGGCGCTGGCGTCTGGTGTCATTGCAGGAGGCCCATGCCGGCCATCGTGCCATAGCGGTGGCGCGCCGGTGCAGGCAAACCCCCCGGGTCGCGGCGTGGCGGGCGCCACAATGGCCGGCACAAACAGAGGAAGTCGTATGCGGTGCAGGCCTGCGCAGGATTGGTCCCATCAATGGCGTCCCTGCTGACCGGCCCGGCGGCCCCAGCCGCCCCTGCGGCCGAGCCTTGGGCGAGCGTCCTGTGCCTGGATTGGCCGGACCACGGCGGCGCGACTGGCGAGCCTCCAGACCTGGCTGACTGGCTGGGCGCCATCCACACGCTGGCCGGGGCGCACGGCGGCCAGGTCGACGGCGTGTCGGCACAGGCGCCGTACTTGGTTTTTCAGGACGGGTCGGCCCAAGTTTGTGCCAGCGAAAGAGCCTTGCGCTATGGCCTGGCGCTGCTGGCCTTGCTCGACCGGGTGCCGGCGGCCGTGCGGCCGCGCCTGGGCCTGCACAGCGGGCCCTCGACCCTGCACGAACCGGGGGCGCTGCCTGACAGTCTGGCGCGCGCGGCGGCGGGGCTGGCCCGGGCCGCCGCGCCGGGGCGGCTCTACCTCAGCCTGGCCGCTGCGGCGCAAGTGCGCGGGCGGTTTGACACCGAGCCGCCCTTGCCGGTGCAGATCGCCTGCATGGGCACGCCCCTGCAAGCCTGCCTGTTGCGATCGGCCAAGCTGGCGGCCGATGACGAGCCCAGCACCCCGCTGGTCGGCCGCCAGGCGGATCTGGCGCAGCTGCAGGCCGCTTTCGCCGCGCCAGGCCGGGCACCCCAGGCCCGCGCGGTGACGCTGCTGGCCGACCCCGGCTTGGGCAAGAGCCGGCTGTTGCAGGCCTTCGACGCCTGGGCCCGGGCCCAGCCACGCGCCATGCACCTGTTGCACGGCCGCGCCACCCCCCAGACCGAAGGCCAGCCCTTCGGCCTGCTGGCCAGCCTGCTGCGGTCCTTCTGCCAGATCGACCCCGACAGCAGCGCCGGTGCCGCGCGGGCGCGGTTCGAAGCGGTGCTGCTGCCCTGGTTCCTGCACGAGGACGGCGCCGACCAGGCCCTGTCCCATGTTCATGTGCTGGGGCATCTGATCGGCCTGGCCTTCACCGACAGCCGCCATGTGCAAGGTCTGCTCGGTGCGCCCCAGCAGATCCGGCCGCTGGCCCTGCATGCGGCCGCGCTGTGGCTGCGGCGCCTCACGGCCGCAGGCCAGGCGCCGGTGCTGGTGCAGGTCGAGGACCTGCACTGGGCCGACGGCGAAAGCCTGGACTGCCTTGAACAGCTGCTCCAGGCCAACCACGACACCGCGCTGCTGGTGGTGGGCACCGCCCGGCCGGTGCTGGCCGAGAAGCGGCCCGCCTGGGCCTGCAGCGGCGGCCAGCACGCGCGCCTCGACCTGGGCCCGCTGGCGCCCGCCGCCAGCCTGCAGCTGGCAGCGGCCTTGCTGCAGCGGCTGCCGCTGGTGCCGCCGGGTCTGCTGGACCGCGTGGTGCAGGCCACCCTGGGCAACCCCTACTGCATCGAGGAGCGTGTCAAGTTGCTGATCGACCAGGGGGCTCTCCAGGCCGGTGCCGGCGCCTGGGCGGTCAACCCGGCACGCCTGCGCACGGCCCGGCTGCCCGACACCCTGGCCGGGGTACTGGCCGCCCGGATGAAACTGCTGCCCGCTGGCGAGCGGCGCGCCTTGCAACTGGCCAGCGTGATCGGGCCGGTGTTCCTGCACGACGCGCTGCTGGCCCTGGGTGCCGGCGCTGCACAGGCGATGCGCGGCCTGATGCAGCGTGAGCTGACCCTGGCCCACGCCGGGGCCGGTGGCGCCGGCAACTTCAGCTTCAAGCACCAGTTGTTGCAGCAGCTGGCCTATGACACCTTGCCCCATCTCACCCGCCGCGCCCTGCACGGCAAGCTGGCGCGCTGGCTGCTGACGCTGACCGGCCTGGCCTCGGACGCTGCGCCGGGCCTGGCGGCCCACCATTTCGAGCAGGCCGGCGACGCCGACCTGGCTGCGGACCAGCACACCCGCGCAGCCGAGCAGGCGGCCTCGCGCTCGGCCAACCAGGCGGTGCGCAACCATGTGGCGCGCGCGCTCGCGCTGCTGGCGGCCCTGCCGGACCAGCCCGAACGTCAGCGCCTGCGCTGGCGCCTGCTGCGTACCCGGGTGGCGATGTTCGAGAGCGGCAGCCCCCGCGAGCAGCACCTGGCCGACCTCGACGCCCTGGCCGCGCTGGCCGATGGCTGGGGCGACGACGCCCGCCGCGCCGACGCCTGGGCCAGCCGCTGCCACTTCGGCATGCTGACGGCCGACTACGCCGGCATGAAGACCGCCGCCCGGCAGGGTATGGCCTGCGCCGCCCGGGCGGGGGCGCAGGACAACCGCCTGGGGGCCATGCGCATGTTGGGCCTGGCCCTGTTCTACCAAGGCGATGCCGACGCCGCACTGCGCCTGGTCAAGCAATGCCTGCCCCAGGCCCGAGCGCTGGGCCTGCTGCGGATCGAGTCGGCCTGCCTGAACACCCTGGCCATGATCGCCCAACTGCAGCACGACCCGGTGGCCCGCCTTGGTTTCCATGAGCAGGAACTGCGCATCGCCCGCCAAATGGGCGATCGACGCAGCGAGGCCCTGGTGCTGGCCAATATGGGCGGTGCCTGGCAGCACCTGGGCGAGGTGGTGCAGAGCCAGCATTACTGCGAGCAAGCCCTGCGCCTGGCGCGCAGCCTGGGCCACCGCTTCAGTGAATGCGGCAGCCTGTGCAGCCTGTCACGGCTGGCCTGCTGGCTGGGCGACGGTCACGCGGCGGTGGCCCTGGCGCAGCAGGCCTGGAACGCCGCTGTGGCGGTCGGCATGCCCTATTGGGAGTCGGTGGCGCTCAAGCGCCTGGGCGATGCCGAATGGACCGCCGGCAACCCGGCGGCGTCGGCGCTGGCCTTCGAGCGCGAGGTGGCCCTGGCCCTGGCGCACAAGCTGCCCGCCCAGGCCGACAGCAACGCCGGCCTGGCCCGCGTCGCACTGGCCGGGGGCGATCTGCCGGCCGCGCTGCTGCAGGTACAGAAGGTGCTGGACCGCGATGCCCACGCCGACTTCGTCACCGGCGCCGACAACCCGCGCCGGATCGAGCTGGTCTGCCACCGGGTCTTGTCGGCCGCCGCAGACCCACGCGCTGCCGCCTGGCTGCAGCGCGCCCATGCCGAATTGCTGGCCACTGCGGCCAGCATCTCCGACGCCAGCCTGCGCGAGGGCTTTCTCAACAACTCGCCCGACCACCGGGCCATCCTGTCGGCCTGGGCCCTGCAGCACCCGGCGGCCACGCCGGGATGACGCTGTCAACCGTGCCGCGACTCGCGCAGCGTGCGCACCATGGCCACCAGCTTGGGGCCGACTTCGTCACGCAGCCAGCCAGCCCTGGCCTGCAGATTGCTGCCCACCCGCAGAAAACTGCAGTTGAAGACGATCAATTCACCGCCCGGCGTGCGGCCGTAGGGCACGCCCACGGCCTGCACATCGGTGACCAGGCGCCGTCCACCGCGCAGCAACGCGATGCCACGCGCCCGCGTGGTGGCGAACTGCTTGTCGCCGGCATAGCCTTCATAGCCCAGCGGCACCCGGCGCGGCTGCTTGAGCAGGTAGCGCTGGCGCTCGGGATGCTCCGTGTCGGGGTCGGCCGGCGGGGGCAGAGGGGGGTGGGCAAGGGATTTTTGAATGGCCTATCAAACGAGCCGACAGAATATCGAAATGCCTAAGCCGTGCGTGATCCAGGGCAAAACGCTGCGGGTCGGCGCTGACTGGATCGCCGCGCCGCACCTGAGGAGCCCGCTATGCAGCTTGCCGACCTGCCCGTCCACGACATCCCGGCGCTGTCGGGCAACAACGCCCCGGTGCACGACGAACTGGTGCTGGACAACTTGCCGGTGATCGGCGAGCTGCCGGCCGACCTGAACGGCCTGTATGTGCGCAACGGCCCCAACCCCTATTACCCGCCCGGCTGGCGCTACCACGCCTACGACGGCGACGGCATGCTGCACGCGCTGCGCTTCGACCGCGGCCAGGTCAGCTACCGCAACCGCTGGGTGCAGACCGGCGCGCTGGGCGACGAGATCGCCGCCGGCCATGCGCTGTGGCAGGGCCTGAAGGAGGCACCGCGCCGCGATACCCCCGATCAACCGCTGAAGAACACCAGCAATACCGACGTCAAGTTCCATGCCGGCCGGCTGATCACGATGTGGTACCGCTCGGGCCTGCCCTATGCGGTGGACCCGTTCACCCTGGCGCCGCTGGGCGCGGCCGATTTTGGCGGGGCGATCGATCGCATCTCGGCCCATTCGCGCCCCGACGAGCACACCGGCGAGTTGATCTTCTTCGACTACGACACCCAACCGCCCTACATGCGCTACGGCGTGATCGGCGCCGACCGGCAGCTCAAGCACCAGATCGAGATCCCGCTGCCAGGGCCGCGCCTGCCGCACGACATGGCGGTGACCGAGCACTACTCGATCCTGCACGACTTTCCGCTGCTGCTGGACGACGACGCGCTGGCCGCCGGCCGCTACAAGCTGCGCTTTCACCCCGACCAGCCGACCCGCTTTGCGGTGCTGCCGCGCCATGGTGGCGTGGGCCAGATCCGCTGGTTCGAGGCCAAGCCCGCTTACATGCTGCATGTGGTCAATGCCTGGGAAGAGAGCGGCCCGGCCGGCGAAGAGATCGTGATGGTGGGCACGCCCTATCGCCTGCACGAGACCGACGACGGCCGCATCGACGCCCGCCGGCTGGAGCGCACCATCCACCACCGCCAGCGCGACTTCGTGCTCTACCAGTGGCGCTTCAACCTGCGCACCGGCCGCACCAGCGAGGGCCTGATCGACGATGTGCTGAACGCCGAGTTCCCGGTGATCAACCCGGCCTACCAAGGCCGGCCCAGCCAGCACTCGTACCACATCGTGTTCCCGCCCGGGGGCAGGGAAGAGGTGCGCTTCACCGGGCTGGCCAAGGTCAACCACCGCACCGGCGCCTGGCAGGCCTGGAGCGAGGGACCGCAGGCCTTCTACAACGAGCCCGGCTTTGCCCCGCGCGACGGCGCCAGCGCCGAGGACGACGGCTATCTGGTCACCATCGCCTGGAACCCGGCGGCGCAACGCTCGGAGGTGCAGGTGTTCGATGCCAGCGGCAGCAACTTCGCGCGCGGGCCGATCTGCCGGGTGCCGCTGCCGCGCCGGGTGCCCAACGGCTTTCATGCCACCTTCGTCAGCCAGGCCGTGCTTGAGCGCTGGCGCTGAAATGAATCCCCCCCGAAGCGCCAACGAGGGCGCGGCCCTCACCGGATCGCCGCGCGACATCCCCGCCCCGGCATTGCGCGCCCGGTTCTTTGCGCGCGTCGGGGTGGGGCAGCCGCATTCGGTGATCTCCACCGCTGCCAAGATCCACACCCGCCTGGTGGACCCGGAGACCGAGGTGGAGATCACCGCCCCCGGCCAGGCCGGCGAGTTGCGCGTCAGCGGCCCGACGATCTTCGCCGGCTACTTCCGCGCCCCCGAGCAGACCGCCCGGACCTTCGACGCCCAGGGTGCTTACCGCAGCGGCGATCTGTTCGAGATTGCCGGCGAGCGCGGCCAGTTCTACCGCTTCGTGGGACGCTTCAAGGACATCGTGGTGCGCGGCGGCCAGAAGATCTCGGCGCTGGAGCTGGAGACCCTGCTGATGGCCTGCCCCGGCGTGGCCGACGTGGCCGACGTGGCCGACGTGGCGGTAGTGGGCCAGCCCGACGCCGAGCTGGGCGAGCGTCTGCGCGCCTGCGTGGTGGCCGCACCCGGCAGCACACCGACGCTGGCGCAACTGGTGGATTACCTGCGCAACCAGTGCCATGTGGCGGTGTACAAACTGCCTGAGCACCTGCTGCGGCTGCCGGCCTTGCCGCGCAACCCGGTGGGCAAGGTGCTGAAGCGCGATCTGCGCGATCTGCTGAGGGCCCCGACCTGATGAACCCCGTGCTGATGCTGATCCCCGGCCTGCTCAACACCCCGGCGGTGTTCGACCGGCTGCGTGCGCACATTGACCCGGCCATCGACCTGCGCATTGCCACGGTGCACACGCAGGCCAGCCTGGCCGCGATGGCGGCCGACGCCTGGGCTTTGCTGGCCGACGTGATGCCGCAGCAACCGGTGCTGATCGGTGGCTTCTCGATGGGCGGCTACGTGGCCTGGCAGATGCTGGCCGATGCCCCCCGGGCGGTGCAGGGCCTGGCGCTGATCAACACCTCGGCCCGCGCCGACACGCCCGAAGGCCTGGCCAACCGCGAAAAGGCCATCGCGTCCATGGCCCGCGACTTCGAAGCCTTCATCGACGGCCTGTGCCGCCTTGCGCTGACGCCGGCCGGCTTTGCCGACGCGGCGTTGCTGGCCGAAGTCAAGGCCGTGATGCGCAGCGTCGGCCCGGCCGCCGCCACCGCCCAGACCCGCGCGCTGATGCAGCGGCCCGACCGCCGGCCTGGGCTGCCCACCCTGCGCCTGGCCTGCCAGGTGGTGGGCGGGGCCGACGACGCGATCACGCTGCCGGCCTGGTCGCAAGAGATGGCCGACCTGATCCCCGGCGCCCGCCTGACCCTGTTGCCCGGCATGGGCCACATGCTGCCGCTGGAGCGCCCCGCCGCGCTGGCCGAGGCCCTGCATGGCCTGCTGCAGCGGGTGGCGCAGACCGCTGCCAACACCCCCAAGCGCTGATCGGACCGTCCCGCCATGACTTCACGCCGTTTGCTGCTGCTCGCCGCCACCCAGCTGGGGGTGGCCGCGATGGCTGCCGCCCAGACGGCAAGCTGCGGGTGCTGGCCATCAGCAGCCCGCAGCGCTCGCCGCTGTTGGCGC
>JAYUQJ010000166.1:0-4412 GCA_043756825.1 Betaproteobacteria bacterium
AGCTGCCTCGCGGCGGCCGAAACGGCCTCGCAGCCTCGCGAAGGCAGGCCTGCCACCAGTTACGCTGAGAGGCGCAGCTCAAGTCCGACAGGCTCCTAGCCGCCCACCGCGAAGCCGGCCAGGAGCCCGGGCGGGCCTTCAATCCCCCGGAATGTGTTGCGCCTTGAGTTGCACCTTGCGCGCCGAGCGCTTGCGCATATTGATATTGATCATCTCCACGCCCAGCGAGAAGGCCATCGCGAAGTAGACATAGCCCTTGGGCACATGGTGGTCGAAGCCCTCGGCCACCAGGACCACGCCGACCACCACCAGGAAGGCCAGTGCCAGCATCTTGACCGTCGGGTGGTCGGACACGAAGCGGCCGATGGCGCTGGCGAACAGCATCATCAGGCCCACCGACACCACCACCGCCGCGACCATGATGCGCACATCGTCGACCATGCCCACCGCAGTGATGATCGAGTCGAGCGAGAAGACCAGGTCCACCAGCATGATCTGCAGGATCACCGCGCTGAAGGTGGCCTTGACCGCGCTGGGCCCGTGCCCGTCGTCGCCTTCGAGCGATTGGTGGATCTCGCTGGTGCTCTTCCAGATCAGGAACAAGCCACCCGCGATCAGGATCAGATCGCGGCCCGAGATCGCCTGGTCCAACACGGTGAACAGCGGCGCGACCAGCCCGACGATCCAGGCCAGCACCAGCAGCAGGCTGATGCGCATGAACATTGCCATGAACAGGCCCAGCCGGCGCGCAAATTCCTGCTGCGCCTTGGGCAGCTTGTCCACCAGGATCGAGATGAAGATGATGTTGTCGATGCCCAGCACCAGTTCCAGCAAGGTCAACGTGGCAAAGGCGATCCAGGTCTGGGGGTCGGTCAGCAGTTCAAGCATGGTTTGGACGTGGCCATTGACGGCCCGATCAGGAGGACAGGTGATAACGATACAGGCAATGTCGCCTGTTCCCACCCGACCCCAGGGTCACGGGCGGCGTGAGTGGCGTTTTCGCTGCGCATCGGCAAGCGCCAGAAGCCACCCGAACGGCACAGGCGCCGGGGCGCCGGTGCCGTCGAGGCGGACCCATCGCCTCGAGGCTTGAACGCTCAGAGCGCCCGGGTGGTGAAGCGCAGGGCGGTGCCGCCGCCGGCCGTGACTATCCAGTTGTCGGCATCCTCGCTCAGCGTGCCCTGGCCCGACACCACCACCGGCTTGGTGAAGCTGGCCTTGGGCAGCAAACGCGTCAGATCCGTCAGGCTGGTGGGATGGTTGGCGCTGAAGGTGGTGACGCCAGCCAGGATGCTGGTGCTCCACTGGGTCTCGATGCGGCGCTGCGAAAAGTCGGCCATCTGGGTCATCGTGTACCAGCTGAAGCGTTTGGCACCCTGCAGCGTGTCGGCGCGCGCCATCAATGCTTCGATCGGAGCGAGGTGGCCCACCACGCCGGGCGGGTGGGTGTAGAACATGCGGTTGGTGCGACGGTTCACCGCAAAGCTCTGCAGATCCAGCAGCCATTGGCCCGACACCGTGTCGGTGATGCCGAAGGCTTCAAATTCCTCGAACGTGGCATAACGGCCCAGCGCGCTGACCGGCGAAGTCCACAACTTGTTGCTGATGCGAGCCCCGTCCCGCCAGGACCTCAGCATGCCCGCGCCCAGGTCGGCTACCAGGTAGGTGGCAACCACGCCACGCTGCTCCAACCACTGGACCGCCCACACGGGCGTGTTGCCCGTCGGCGACGAGTACTCGCGAATCTTGCGGCCGGTCGCGGCCTCGATGGCGGCAAAGTTCTGGGTCAGCAGGTTGCTGAGATCGGGCGAATTCTCCTCGGTGGCCATCATTCCCCAGAAGTCGTGGATCCAGCCACCATGCGAGCCCAGCGCATGGCCCGGCATCTTGGTCTTGTTGTCGGCGGTGCCGTCGGACTTCTGGCCGGCCAGCTTGCGCACCAGGGTGCGGGCCGTGATGCTGTTGTTCAAATTCATGCCCATGCCGTCACCGACGGTGATGACATCGGGCCCGGCGGTGAAGTGGATCGAGAACGGTCCGCGCTGCAACAGCGTGGTCTGGTCCAGCAGGAACTTGGTGTCGACCGTGAGGTCGTCACCGTCGTCGATATGCCAGTTGTAGATCAGGCCGCCCCGGCCGCGCGGCTGCACCGACACCGTGCTGATGCCCACCAGTTCACGCCCGAACAGGCCGAGAAAACCATGCAGGGGCACACCGTCGGTACCGATGGCCTTGAAGTAGCCCAGCGGCATGTTCACGAACAGCAGCTGGCCGCTGCCATAGCTGCGCTGGCCCGCCACCAGGCCATGCTCGGGCGACGACAGGTAGACGGTACCCGGGAAGGTGCCGGTGGTCACATAGTGGTAGTAACCGAGCGGGCCGTAGCCATAGCCGCTGATGGCCTGCAGGCTGGCGTCGGCGGCCAGGGCCAGGGGCGCCAGCACGCTGCGTTCCACCGCCGTGCTGCCGTCGCTGCTCAGCAGTGCGTCCACCTCGTCCGCGCTGCGTTTGACCTTGTCGAAGATGTGCATGTCGCGCGCCGCCGAGGCGCGGGCGTTGCGGCGGTCGAAGCGCAGCATGCCGCTGCCTTCCACACCGATGCCCAGCAGGTCGCGCAGGGCGACAGGCCGCCGCTTGCGCAGGTGGGCCGAGCCCTCGTCGATGGCCTGCCTGGAACGCCGCTTGACCAGGTCCTGCATCGCTGCAGCGCCGCCCGGGTCGAGCGCGCTGGTGGGCACGAAGGCCGTGTTCAGCGTGGCCAGGCTCAGGCTGGCGGGCGCCACATAGGGCAGGTACTTGCCGGGCGGCAAGGACAGCGACTCCAGCCGCGCCTTGCTGCCCACCACCTGGCCGAAGCCGACCATGTTGCCGGCGCCCAGCCCGTTGTTCCAGAATGCATAGTCGACCCCGACCAGGTCGGCAAAGCGCGAGTTGCCGGTGCGGGGGTAGAAGCCCGTGGGGTCCAGCACGCCGGCGTCGTACACCAGCATGGTGCGGCCGCCGAGGTAGGTGTATTGCTTGATCGCCGCCACCACCTCATTGCTGGCCCGGGTGTGGGCGCTGTCGGGCACGATCAGGCCGGCGATGCGCGCTGCCGCATCCGAACCCATGGCCAGCAGGGCCGAGTCGGTGACCAGGTCCAGCGTGATGCCTTCCTCGGCCGCGCTGTCGATCCAGACCTTGACTTGCCAGCTGGCGCGGTCGGCACCGTCGGGCACCAGCAGGGTCAGGCGGTCACGCGGGGCGGCAGCCAGCGCGCTGGCGCTCATCACACCCAGCAGGGCCGGCAGGACCCAGCGCCGCAAGATCTGGCGCGGACGCTCCAGCCAGGGTGCAAGAGAGAGGGCTCGGTACTTCATGGGGAAACTCCTGGTAGTGATAAAACAGAGGCCAGCACAGGCAGGGCACTGCCGCTGGTCCGGGGTGGCGGCTGCGGGGCCGCGGGGTCAGACAACCAGAACAGCCACAACAGGTCACCGACCTGGAACGGCCAGGCGAAGGGCAACTTGGGTTCGAGCCACTGCCGGCGTGCGCGCGCCACCCAGGTCCGCGCGGCGGCCTCGTCGCCGGTGCACAGCGCAGCCACGGCCACTGCGGGCCATAAAAAACCGTCGGGGTCGGCAGTCTTGCGGGCCCAGTGCGAAGGCGTCGCCGCGCTGGCGCCGGCCAGCGGGCCTTGCTGCCAAGGCGCGATGGCCTGGCGCCAGGCGTCGGCGGCGCGTTCGGGCGGGCCGGCCTGGACGCCCCAAAGCAAGGGCCAGGCCTGGGCCACGGTGTCGGGATACCAGCGCTGGCGCTGCGGCGGGCCGCCGCCCAGGTGGACCTGCCAGGCACCGGCCGAGGCCAGCCACATGCGCTGGCGCAGCCCCTGCTCGGCACGGTCGGCCGCAGCAAAGCTGTTGAGGGCCGATTGAGGCTGGGCATAGGCATCGCGCTGCACCCGACCCCAGGCGCGCCAGCCGGCAATCACCTCCACCACGTCCATGGTGTAGACCACCGGATGGCTGGGCTTGGCCAGGGTCATGCCGTCGGTCACTGTCAGGGACCGCAAGGTGGTGACCGCAGCCTCCAGCACGGCGCGCATGGCCGGCTCGCGAATCAGCATCACGTCGCCGCCGCGTTGCAGGTAGGCATCGGCCAGCAGCAAGGTGGTGGCGGCGGTGCTGTCGAAGGCATCCACCGCTTCGCATTGCTGCTGGGCCAGGCCGGGCGGGCAGGTGGACTCCTCGAAATCGCCCGCGCGCACCCAGTGGTCCAGCACCACGCCACGGCTGGCGCCGATCGGGTCGGTGTGGCGCGCCAGCCAGCGCAGCCAGCCGGCAGCCAGCGGCAGTTGTGTGGCCGGTGCCACGCGCAGGGCCCCCAGCAGGCCCAGGTTGACCTGGTAGGCCGAGATCTGGTGCCAGGCGCGG
>JAYUQJ010000167.1:0-4412 GCA_043756825.1 Betaproteobacteria bacterium
CCCCATGAACGACTGGCAATGTTTCGACGTCTCGGTAGACGCCGGTGTGGCGCATGTGCGCCTGAACCATCCCGAACGCCACAACAGCATGGTGGCGGCCTTCTGGTCAGAACTCCCGCGCCTGGTGCGCGCACTGGACGAGGCGGGCGGCACCCGGGTGATGGTGCTGTCGTCGGTGGGCAAGCACTTCACCGCTGGCATGGACCTGGGTGTGTTTGCGTCGGCAGGCACGCTGGGCACCGCCAACATCACGGCGCGCGAGCAGTTCCGCCAGCAGCTCAGGCAACTGCAGCAGTCCTTCAACGCCCTGGCCCATGCACGCTTCCCGGTGATCGCGGCGATCCAGGGGGGCTGCATCGGTGGCGGGGTCGACCTCAGCACCGCCTGCTGCCTGCGCTACTGCACCCGCGACGCCTACTTCTGCATCCACGAGATCAACATCGGCATGATGGCCGACGTGGGCACGCTCAACCGCATGCCGCACCAGATCCCCGACGCGGTGATGCGTGAATTGGCCTACACCGGCGACCGGCTGGGCGCCGAGCGGGCCGAGCGGCTCGGCTTTGTCAACGGCCTGTTCGACAGCCACGAGGCCCTGCTGGCCGGGGCGCTGGCGGTGGCGCGCAAGATCGCCAGCAAGGCGCCGGTGGCCATTGCCGCCACCAAGGAGATGATCGACTTTGCCCGCGACCACTCGGTAGCCGAATCCTTCACCTACCTGAACGCGCTACAGCCCGGCGTGTTCGACCCCGAGGACATCGCCCGCGCCGTGGCGGCGCAAAAAGGCGGCACGGCCGCAAAGTTTGCCGACCTGGCGCCGATCAAACCCGCGCTGGGTTGAGCCGACCATGCCAGGCGTTGCGCCAGGCGCTGTGCAGCGGGCCCTTCCTGGTGATGGCCGGCGCCTACGTCGTCTGCGGCATGCAGCTGGTCTCGGGCCAGCACCGCGGCCTGGGGTGTGACGGACCGCACAAGCCGCGCCGGACCCACCGGACACGCCCGGCCCGCCGGACGTCAGCCCTTCTTCAACGACCGCGACGGCGCGACGAACGACAGCGACGGCAGCCAGACCTCGACCGTGCCGGGCACTGCGCTCGGGAAGGCCTTGGCGTCCCGGTAGGTCAGGCGCAGCGTGCGCGCCTTGCCCAGCCTGGCCAGCTCGGCCTCGGCGGCGCTGGCGGTCCGCTCGGCCAATGCCCGGTCGTCGGCAAAGAAGTAGCGCAGCTCGCCGTCGCTGCAGGCCGACACTTTCTCGATGCCCGGCAGGCTCACCCGCGCCAGCGCGGTGCTCAGCCCCTGGCGCAGCGCATCGACCATGGCCTGGTCGGCGGCATCACAGTACTGGATGAACACCCGCTGCCCGCCAGGCGCGGCTACCGACTGCTTGTCGGGCACGCCCAGGGCCTTCAGGCGCTGCTGCGCCGTCTGCACCGAGCCGTCCACCTCGGGCAGGCCCAGCACGCTCTGGTAGTCGGCACGGGCCTTGGCCGGATCGGTCTTCTCGACCAGCGCGGCGCGGCGCAGGTAGGCCTGGGCCAGGCCGCGGTTCTGCGCAATGGCCCGGGTGTAGTCGGCCACGGCCTCGACCAGATCGGCTGGGCTGGGCTTGCGCCGGCCGCGGTTCTCGTGTGCGACGCCGCGGTTGAAGTGGGCCAGCGCATTGCGCGGATCGAGCTGCAGGGCGCGGTCCAGGTCGGCCAGGGCCTTGTCGAGGGCGACCAGCGTGCCGGCGCTGATCAGGCTGGCCGCGCGCTCGATCAGCGGCTGCGGGTCTTGCGGCGCGGCGGCAATGGCCTGCTCGTACCAGTTGGCCGACGCGGCGAAGTTGCCGTTGTTGTCGTTGATGCGACCCAGCTGCAGCAGCGCGGTCTGGTTGGTCGGCGCCAGCGCCAGCACCTGGCCGTAGGCAGCCTCAGCCTCGCCGAGCTTGCCGCTCTCGTAGAGGCGGTTGGCGGCGGCCAGCTGCTGCTGCAGCACCTCGGCGGACGGCACCGTGGCGGGCGGCTCGGCGCCTGCCGCAGCCGCCGGCGCGGCCTTCGGCGCAGCGGCCGGTTTCCACAGCACCCAGCTGCCGGCCAGCACGGCCAGCACCAGCGTGCCTGCCACGGCCCAGCCGACGCGACTGCCGGCGGCCCGGGCCGGCGGCAGCGCCAAGTCCACCGGCTGCAGCGGCGGCAGCGTCATGGCCGCGGTGGTGGTGAAAGGTGGCGCGGCAACCGGCGGCGCCACAGCGACCGGCGGCGGCTGCGTCACCTCGGACGCGTCGATCGAGGCCTCGATGTAGGCATGCTCGTGCGCATTCAGGTCCTGCGGCCGCCGCCGCGCCCACAGCCGCGCCTCGGAAAGCGGGCTGCCGGCCAGCAGGGCGCTGCGGTCGCCGCTGCGCACCCAGTCGGCGCGGTAGGCGCGCAGCTGCTGGCGCCATAGCAGGAAGGCGCGGTCCTCGGCCAGCCAGCCCTGCAGCGTGGGCGACAGCGCCAGCAGCTTGTCCGACGCCAGCGCCACCGTCTGCTCGGCCACCTGGCTGCCATCGGGGCCGGCACGCTGGCCGGTCACCACCGACAGCACGGCGCGCTGCGCCAGCTGGGCGGCGGTGTCGCGCTGGGCCTCGGGCAATTCGGTCAGGGCCACGCGGATCGGGAACTGGCCACCGCCCTCGTCGTCGCCGCCCAGGCGCACCAACCGGCCCAGCACCGAGCGGGCACGCACGCGGTCGTCCTCGCCCAGGGCCTGCAGCACGGTCTCGAGCTGGCGGGCCAGCAGCTGGTATTCGGTCTCGCGCAGGGCAACCTGCGTGGCCTGCTGCGCGGCGGCGGTCTGCGGCGTCTCGGCATAGGCTTCCAGCAGGGCCTGGCGCAACTCGGGCGCCACCGGCAGGCGGTAGTCGGACACCTCGCCGCCGGTGACCTCGCGCGCCAGCCGCACAAACGCCGACAGCACCGACTTGGGGTCGTTGGGGTCGTCACGGAACGGCGCAAGAACCTCCTCGTAGGCGTAGAACACCCGGTGCGGCACCTCGACCGAGGCCCAGTAGGCGGCGGGGTCGCCGCCGCTGCCGAGGTGGCCGGCGCTGAGCAGCCCGGCAAAGGCCTCGCGCGCAAAGGCCTGGCGCAGCGCCAGCCGGTCGCTCTCGCCGGCGTCCACCCGCATGGGCACCGGCAGCACGCGGTAGGGCAGGGGGCTGTCGGCGATGCTGCTGCCAGGCAGCGGCGCGGCATCGCTGCGGCGGCGCTGGTCGGCCAGCTCGCCCTGCAGGCGGCGGGCCGATGCGGCGACCGCCGCCGCGCCCTTGATGCTCTGGTTGTTGTAGGTGAAGCACACCACCAGCGTGTCGGGCAGCTGGGCGGTGCAGATGCCGGCGGTGTCGCTGACCCCGGTGCGGCTGTCGATCAGCACATAGTCGTAGGCGGCCCGGGCACGCTGGCGCACCGCGTCGAGGAAACCGCCGCCGCCCAGCCGGTCGAAGAAGTTCTGCCAGTTGAAGGCGCTGACCTTGACCGCATAGGTGT
The DNA here is from genome assembly GCA_043756825.1 of Betaproteobacteria bacterium. Lineage (GTDB taxonomy): Bacteria > Pseudomonadota > Gammaproteobacteria > Burkholderiales > Burkholderiaceae_C > Pseudaquabacterium. The sequence continues at coordinate 3,510 of JAYUQJ010000167.1, forward strand.
CGCACTGCCGGCCGGCCGGCAGCAGGTCGATGCCGCCCCCGGCCGGAAAGGCCGGGCTGTCCAGGCCGCGGCGGCGGGCAAAGCCGTCGAGGTCAACCGGCAGCACATGCTCGCTGATGTCCGACAGCGGCCACCACCAGTCGGGCGCCAGCGCCTGCCCCTCGGGCGGCGGGCGGATCGCCTCGCAGGCATAGCGGTCGACCAGGTCCATCAGGCCGTCGGACGCGCTGAGCTCGCCGTCGATCAGGAACGGCCGGAAGTAGCGGTGCAGGCCGGGCGCCTCCAGGTCCCAATCGATCACCAGCACACGCTTGCCGGCACTGGCCAGGATCCAGGCCAGGTTCGACAAGGCCATCGACCGGCCGGTGCCGCCCTTGTACGAGTAGAAGGTGACGACGCGACCGTTGCGGCTGGCGCTGGGCTTCATCGTGTCCACCCCGACCGATCAGCCCGCCGGCCCGCTGACCACGGCCCGGCCGGGGCCGCTGGGCATCACCCGCAACACCGGCGCGGTCTTGCGGATCTCCTCCTTCAGCCGGGTCAGCACCTCGGCCACCGCGGCGCGGAATTCGTCGACCGAGCGGATGGCGTCACGGTAGAACATCGGGTTGGGCACCAAACGGGCATGGCGGTCGAAGGTGCGGCGCACCGCCTGGCGCACCTGGTCGCCAGGCGCGGCGGCAGCGTCGCCGTCGGCGTCGTTCCAGGGCACCAGCACGCACCAGTGGTAGTCGAAGCGGCCGTCCAGCAACTGCAGCAGGTCGCGGTAGACCGGCTGGGCCTGCTGCGCGTCCCAGTGCAGCGACCAGGCGTCGACCACGATGACCACGATCTGGCGCTGGCGCCAGGCCTCGTCGATGCGGGCAATCAGGTCGGTGCCGAAGGGCACCTCGATGCTGCTGA
>JAYUQJ010000168.1:0-4411 GCA_043756825.1 Betaproteobacteria bacterium
GGTCACGCGCGATGCGGCTGATGTGCGGCGCTTCCATGCCGAACACCAGGACATCATCCTCAAGCCGCTCGACGGCATGGGCGGCATGGGCATCTTCCGGGTCGGGCCCGACGGCCTGAACCTGGGCAGCATCACCGAGACGCTGAACGCCGACGGCGCGCAGACGCTGATGGTGCAGCGCTACCTGCCCGAGATCACGCAGGGTGACAAGCGGATCCTGGTGATCGGCGGCGTGCCGGTGCCGTTCTGCCTGGCGCGCATACCGCAGGGCAGCGAGATCCGCGGCAACCTGGCCGCAGGCGGCAAGGGCGTGGCCCAGCCGCTGAGCGAGCGCGACCGCGAGATCGCCACTTGCCTGGGCCCGATCCTGGCCGCGCGCGGCCTGCTGCTGGTGGGGCTGGATGTGATCGGTGACAGCCTGACCGAGATCAATGTCACCAGCCCCACCTGCTTCCAGGAGATCACCCAGCAGACCGGCTTCGACGTCGCCCGGGTCTATATCGACGCCCTCGAAGCGGCACTGCGGTGAGCCTGCGCACCCTGCTGGACGACGGCGCCCGCTTCGGGCCCGAGTACGCGGGCGACCTGAGCAACCACCTGCCGATGGCCCTGGTGGCGCTGAAGAGCCTGGGGGCCGACGATGCCCGCCTGGCTGGCTTTGCCCGGGCCTATGAAGGCCGGCTGCAGCCCGCGCCGCCGCCCGAAGATTGGCCCGCCGGCGAGCCCTGGCCCGCGCGCCTGGGCGACCCGGCGGCCTGGCCGGCCTACCGTGCCTTGTTTGCCCGATGGCTGGACCTGGAGGGCAGCGCCGCATTGCTGCCCCAGGTGTTGCCGCGGCTGATGCCGGGCTGTGGCGCGGCCGCCTTTCATGGGCTGATCCGGGTGGTGGCGGCGCTGCGCGCCGGCCATGCCGGCGAACTGGCCGACGGCCTGGCCTACTGGGCCTGCCGCCACCTGCCGCTGGGCGCGCTGCCGGCGCGCGCCGGCCGCCAGCGCGACCCACTGCCGCTGCTGCGGCGCCTGGACGCCCACCCGTCGCAACAGCCCTTGATCGCCCAGCGCATGCAGGACGCTGCCAGCGGCCCGGCCTTGCGGGCGGCCGTGGCCGCGCTCGCGATCGACGATCACACCCTGCCGCGCCTGGCCCGGCTGTCGGCCCAGGCCTATGCCGGCAGCGGCAACTTCACCGCGCTGCACCTGGTCACCGGCTGCCATGCGATGCGCCTGCTGCTGCCGATGCTCGACGACCCGCTGCAGGCCCTGCGCTGGTTCTGGCAGGCCTGGGCCACGGCGCTTGTCTCGGCGCGGCTGGTGGCGCTGCCGCCGCTGCCCTTGCAGCCCTGGCCCGGGCTGGTGGGCCGGGCCCTGGCCTCGGACAACGAGCACGTGATCAAGCTCGTGGATGCCTGCCGTGCCGACGACGATGCCTACGGCGGTGACGGCTGGCGCCTGGCCGCGTCCCGGGCGGTCGGCAGCGCCGCAGCCCGCACCTGAATCGCCCACCGACCGGAAGGAACGCCCATGAAGACCCGAGCCGCAGTCGCCTGGCAAGCCGGCGCCCCGCTGACCATCGAAGAGGTCGACCTGGCCGGCCCGCGCGACGGCGAGGTGCTGGTGGAGATCAAGGCCACCGGCATCTGCCACACCGACTACTACACCCTGTCGGGCGCCGACCCCGAGGGCCTGTTCCCGGCCATCCTGGGCCACGAGGGCGCCGGCGTGGTGCTGGAGGTGGGCGCCGGCGTGCCCTGGCTCAAGCCGGGCGACCATGTGATCCCGCTCTACACGCCCGAGTGTCGCAACTGCAAGTTCTGCCTGTCACGCAAGACCAATCTGTGCCAGGCCATCCGCAGCACCCAGGGCAAGGGCCTGATGCCCGACGGCAGCGCGCGCTTCTCGATCGGCGGCAAACCCATCCTGCACTACATGGGCACCAGCACCTTCGCCAACCACACCGTGGTGCCGGGCATCGCGCTGGCCAAGATCCGGCCCGACGCGCCCTTCGACAAGGTCTGCTACATCGGCTGCGGCGTCACCACCGGGGTGGGCGCGGTGCTGTTCACCGCCAAGGTGGAGGCCGGGGCCAACGTGGTCGTCTTCGGCCTCGGCGGCATCGGCCTGAACGTGATCCAGGGCGCCAGGATGGTGGGCGCCGACAAGATCATCGGCGTCGACCTGAACCCGGCGCGCGAGGCGATGGCCCGCAAGTTCGGCATGACCCACTTCATCAACCCCAAGTCCTGCGCCAACGTGGTGGACGCCATCGTGCAGCTCACCGACGGCGGCGCCGACTACAGCTTCGAATGCATCGGCAACACCCAGGTGATGCGCCAGGCGCTGGAATGCACCCACAAGGGCTGGGGCCGCAGCATCATCATCGGCGTGGCCGAGGCCGGCGCCGAGATCAGCACCCGGCCCTTCCAGCTGGTGACCGGCCGCAAATGGGAGGGCTCGGCCTTCGGCGGTGCCCGCGGCCGCACCGATGTACCAAGAATCGTCGACTGGTATATGGACGGCAAGCTCAACATCGACGACCTGATCACCCACCAACTGCGCCTGGACCAGATCAACGAGGGCTTCGCCCTGATGAAGCGCGGCGAGTCGATCCGCTCGGTGGTGATGTTCTGACCCGGGCCGGGTGGGCGGCCGGGCCACCACCTCGCGGACCCCCGATCCAGGGGGTGCGCGCCGGGGCTGGGTGGCTACATTAGCCGTCAAGAGCAAATTTGCTACCACCGCTTTTTGGAGCTGCCATGAACCTCAAACCCGTTGCCGCCGCAGCCCTGCTGGCAGCCACCCTGTCCAGCGCTTCGGCGATGACCTCGCTCAACCTGGGTCCGGCCACGGTGGTGTACGACGAAACCACCAGCTTCGGTTTCATCTCTTCGTCGTCCACTTCGGGCTTCAGCTGGACGTTGCCGAATTCCGTTCAAGTCACCAGCACCGGTGGCCCGGTCCTGTTGAATGTGCCCTTGCCCGACTACACCCTGACTGCCAATGCCGGTTGGACAACCAGCAACGCGGCGGCTTTTCTGGGCAACCCGGCGTTTGTTGAGGTCGGTGGCGCCACCACCAACATCACTGCCAACGGTGGTTTGTCGATCGATGGCGGCGCCACGGCGTCGATCGGACCGGTCGGCCTGTCCCGGACCATCACCGCGTCGGGCCCCGGCTATGTGCAGGGCTACTTCGCCGACACCATGGCGCTGGCCGGCGCCTTCAATTCAGTCGCCGTCACCAATAGCGCCATTGACCTGAGTGCCACCGGAGGCGCCTTTTCCACGATCAGCGCCAACCCGCAGAACAAATACGAGATCACCTTCGATGCCCTGGCCGTGCCAGAGCCCGAGACCTACGCGATGATGTTTGCCGGTCTGGCCGCGCTGGGCTTGATGCTGCGGCGCCGGGCTGCCCGGGGCTGAGCCCGCAACGCCGCCCGCTTCGGTGGGCGGATGAATGTCTATCCCAGGTGGCCAGCAATTGCTGGCCACTTTGCTTGTTGCGGGTCAAAACCCCTGCCTGGGTCGCGCGCCCGAATGGCGGTCGATCTCGATCCCGGCCGGCTGATTTGGCCGGTGCAGCCTTCAATAGTCCCCCGGCCCCCACGTCGACGGGCGCCAGCCCGGAAACCATAATGGTCTGTGCAGCGCTCTGCTGCCACCCGGAGGCCCGCCATCATGCTCAAGCTTTTCTACCACCCCTCGCCCAACCCCGCCAAAGTGGCGCTCTACCTGGAGGAGGCCGGCCTGCCCTACGAGCTGGTGCCGGTGGATACCCGCAAGGGCGAGCAGCACCTGCCGGCCTTCCTGGCGATCAACCCGAATGCCAAGACCCCGGCGCTGGTGGACGGCGACGGGCCGGACGCGATCTCGCTGTTCGACAGCACCGCCATCCTGATGTACCTGGCCGAGCAGTGCGGCCAGTTTCTGCCGCCCAACACGCCGGCGGCGCGCGCCCAGATGCACAGCTGGATGATGCTGGTGGCCACCGGTATCGGCCCCTACTGCGGCCAGGCGGTGCATTTCAAGCACTTCGCGCCCGAGCCCAAGGCCTATGCGGTCAACCGCTACGATTTCGAGGCCTGGCGTCACTGGCGCCTGGTCGACGAGCGGTTGGCCCGGCACCGCTACATGCTGGGCGACAGCTACACCCTGGTCGACATGGCGGTGTGGGGCTGGGCGCGGGCCATTCCACGCATCCTGGGCGACGGCGCCTGGGCCCAGCTGCCCCAGGTCAGGCGCCTGCTCGACGAGGTCAGCGCGCGGCCGGCGGCGCAGCGGGTCGAGGCCTTGAAAGACCGCTTCACGTTCAAGACCGAGATGGACGACGCCGCCCGGCAGGCGATGTTCCCGCAGAACGCGCGCCTGGCCGCAGGTGCGGCCTGACCGTGCCGTGCCGCCCGAGCGGAAGC
>JAYUQJ010000169.1:0-4405 GCA_043756825.1 Betaproteobacteria bacterium
GGCCGTGGCGGTAACGGCCGTGATCATCATGGAGCCCACCCTGTGCGCCGAGGGCATGCGCTGGCCGGTGCTGCACGCCTACCAGCAGCACCGCATCTGTACCCTGCTTGACCCCAGTGCCGACCCGCTGGGTAAGGGCTTTCACATCATCCAGGGCATGATCGCCATCGGCGCTGGCGGCCTCACTGGCAAGGGCTTCATGAGCGGTACCCAGACCCACCTCGAATTCATCCCCGAGCGCACCACCGACTTCATCTTCGCCGCCTTCGGCGAAGAGTTCGGCCTGGCCGGCACGGGTGCGCTGGTGGCAGGTTTCGGCTTCCTGATCCTGCGCGGCTTGTGGATCGCGGCGCAGGCCCCCACCGTGTTCACGCGCCTGCTGGCGGGGGCGCTGAGCTTGAGCTTCTTCACCTATGCCTTTGTCAACATGGGCATGGTCAGCGGCATCCTGCCGGTGGTGGGTATCCCCTTGCCCTTCATCAGCTATGGCGGCACCGCGATGGTCACGCTGGGCGTGGCACTGGGCATGCTGATGTCGATCGCCCGCAGCCGCGGCCTGATGCAGCGATGAGTACGCCGGCCGGCCACCTCAGCACCACCCCGGTGGCCGTGATCGGCATCGGCAATATGGGCCTGGCCATGGCGCTGCGCCTGCGCGACGCAGACCTGGCGGTGCAGGCCTTCGACCCAGACCCGGTGCGCTGCGCCCTGGCCCGGCCGGCGGGCATCCGGGTGCACGACGATGCGGCCGGGGCGGCCGCGCATTGCGGCCTGCTGATCGTGGCCGTGGTGGATGCCGCCCAGACCTGGACGGCGCTGTTCGGCGCACAGGGCGCCGCCGCCGCGCTGGCACCGGGCGCCACCGTGATGCTGTGCCCGACCCTGGGCCCGGCCGAGGTGGAACAACTGGACCAGGCACTGCGGGCCCTGGGCCTGGCCTGTATCGACGCGCCGATGTCGGGCGGTCCGGCGCGGGCGCGCAGCGGCCAGATGAGCCTGATGGTGGCCTGCCCCGAGCCCCTGTGGCTGCGCCACCGGGCCCTGCTGCAGCACCTGGCGGCCCAGCTGTTTCACATCGGTGCGCGGCCGGGCGACGGCGCCCGCACCAAGCTGGTCAACAACCTTCTGGCCGCCGTCAACCTGGCAGCTGCGGCCGAGGCCCTGGCCCTGGCCGGCCGGCTGGGCCTGGACCCGGCACGCACCCTGGCGGTGATCGCCCAATCCAGCGGCCAGAGCTGGATCGGCAGCGATCGCATGGGCCGCGCCCTGGCGGGTGACTTTGCACCGCGGGCACACACCACGCTGCTGGCCAAGGACACCGCGCTGGCCCTGGCCATGGCCGCCCAGGCGGGCTTGCAGCCGGCCCTGGGTGGCCAGGCCGCAGCCTTGTTCCAGGCCGCGCTGGCGGCCGGCTACGGCGCCGAGGACGATGCCCGCCTGCTCAGCCTGCTGCAGCAGGCCTTCAGCGCGCCGGCCCGGCCGCCGGGGCCGGCGCCTGCGGGCTGAGCACAAACCGCACCGTGAACAAGGCACCCGGACCCTGGCCCAGGGCCAGCGCTGCGGCACGCGGCCGGGCGTCGTCGATCGTCAATTCAGCGCCATGCTGGGCCACGATCTCCCTGACGATTGCCAGCCCCAGTCCGCTGCCGTCCACATTCGTGCCCAGCAAGCGGTAGAAGGGCTGCAGGACCAGCGCGCGTTCGGACTCCGGGATGCCCGGGCCGGTGTCCTCCACCTGCAGAACCACCACCTGACCGAAGGGGTCGTCCATCACCCGGGCCGTCACCGTGCCGCCCGCCGGCGTGTATTGCAGCGCGTTGTCCACCAGGTTGCGCACCAGCTCGCGCACCAGCGTGGGCTGGCCCAGCATGCAAGTCTTGCCCGCCAACCGCGCTGGGCGCGGAGCGCCGGCCTGGGCCAGCGCGGCTGGCGCCGGACCCTCCGGGTCGCCGGGTCGGATCGCCGGGGCGTCGTCCTCGTCGAGGTCGTCATCCAGCTGGCCCGGGCCCTCGTAGCCCAGGTCGATGCGCTTGTCCATGGCCTTGGGCACGAAGTCGCGCACCGTCTCGCGCGCCAGCGCGGCCAGGTCGACCGGCTCATTGGGGCGCGCCAGGGTCTTGGCCTCGGCCCGCGCCATCGCCAGCAACTGGTTGACCATGTGCGCGGCGCGCTCGCTGGAATGCGCGATGTGCTGCAGTGATCGTTTGAGCGCGCGCGGGTCCTGCTCGCCAGCGTCGATCTCGCGCTGGGCCAGCTCGGCCTGCATGCGCAGCCCGGCCAGCGGGGTCTTCAGCTGGTGGGCCGCATCGGCCAGAAAATGCTTCTGGCTGCTGATCGACTGGTCGAGCCGCCCGAGCAGGTCGTTGATGGCACTGACCAGCGGCGCCACCTCTTCGGGGACATCGCGCTCGGCCAAGGGGCTCAGGTCATGGGCCTCGCGCCGACGGATGCGCTGCTGCAGTTCATTCAGCGGCTTGATGCCGCGCGCCAGTGCGAGCCACACCAGCAATACCGCCAGGGGCAGCACCACGAACTGCGGCACGATCACGCCCTTGATGATCTCGGTGGCCAGGCGCGAGCGCTTGTCCAGGGTCTCGGCCACCTGCACCAGCGGGGGCACCTCGCCCGGCACGCCGGTGGGCGCCAGCCACAGATAGGCCACCCGCACCCCGTCGGCATGGACCTCGTCATCGCGGTAGCGCAAGGCCTGGGCGGCGCCTGCCACCTCATCCGGCACCGGCAGTCCACGCTCGCCCGCCACCCACTCGCCGCGCGCGCCCAGCAGTTGGAAATAGACCTTCTCGGCGTCATAGGCGCGCAGGACCTCGGCCGCCACCTCGGGCAAACGCAGACGCACCGCGCTGGGCTTTTCCAGACTGCCGGGCTCCACCACCACTTGCCGAGCCACGGTGCGGGCCATCTCCGCGAGGTCGCGGTCAAAGGGCCGGCCAGCGATGTTCTGTGCCACCAGCCAGGTCAATGCCACGCTCATCGGCCACAACAGCAGCAAGGGCGCGAGCATCCAGTCCAGGATCTCGCCAAACAGCGAACGCTGCTCTTTGGGGCGTGGCACAGGGTCGGTCAGATCGGACATGGGCAGCACGAGCATAGGGCCTGCGCGCCAGGCGGCTCAGCCGGTGTCGACGACTTGAATGGCGCGCGCGTGAGGCCCCGAAACGGCCCAAATCCAGGCGCAAGGCACAGGCAGGCAAGCGGCCCAACGAGCATTCGCAACGACGAGTCGGCCCATTTTGAGGGTTGACCCTTCAGGCCGGGCGGCCAAGGGCGCCACTGATTGCCGTCCCCACGCCTCTCGACGTCAACCTCAACCGGGGATCTTCTCCAGGCAATAGCCCAGCCCCCGGACCGTGGCGATGCGGATCGGCCCCTGTTCAATCTTCTTGCGCAGGCGGTGGATATAGACCTCGATCGCGTTGTTGCTGACCTCTTCACCCCACTCGCACAGGCGCTCGACCAACTGGTCCTTGCTGACCAGGCGCCCGGCGCGCTGCAGCAGCACCTCCAGCAGGCTGACCTCGCGCGCCGACAGGTCGATCATCTGGTCATTGATATAAGCCACCCGTCCCGACGCATCAAAAGTCAGCGGGCCATGCTTGATCACGCTGCTGGCCGTGCCCAGCCCGCGCCGGGTCAGCGCACGCACGCGGGCCTCCAGTTCCTGCAGCGAGAAGGGCTTGGCCATGTAATCGTCGGCACCCAGGTCCAGGCCCTTCACCCGCTGCTCCACGCTGTCGGCCGCGGTCAGGATCAGCACCGGCACCGACGACCCGCGCCCGCGCAACTTGCGCAGCACATCGAATCCATGCATCCTGGGCAGGCCGAGGTCGAGGATCAGCAGGTCGAACTCGTGCAATGCCAGGGCCGCATCGGCCTCGCTGCCACTGCCCACCTGATCGACGGCGTAGCCCGTGGCCCGCAACGTGCGCAACAATCCGTCGGCCAGTATCTGGTCATCTTCGGCGATCAGAATACGCATGCGTTTGTCCCCTTCTGGCCGGTGCCTGCGGACGAGGTCCTGACCCAGCTTGATTCTAGGAGCCTGTCGGACTCGGGAACGTCGGCTGCAGCTTGGCCGCAGCGGTCCACTTTTCGCCGGCTTTTTGCCCCATAGCTATAACTATGGGGCTGCAAATCCGACAAAAACTGTCCTCGCTGGGGCCAAACTTCGCTTCGACGCCCCAAGTCCGACAGGCTCCCAGGCAACCGGTTCTGACACGAGGCTTGAGTTGCATCAAGTCCAGGGGGCAGATCAGGCCGGGCGAACCACCGGTTCCTTCTCAAAAAATACTGTACAAATATCCAGTTCTTCAACACAATCGGCGCTCATAACCGGAGAGCCGCGATGGACGCACCCGTGAAAGCCTTGAATACCGAAAAAGCCAAA
>JAYUQJ010000170.1:0-4396 GCA_043756825.1 Betaproteobacteria bacterium
CCGTGCCCGGGCCGCCACTGTGGTGCAGCAGCAGCGCCGCCAGCGCGGCGGCCCGGCGCGCAAGCGGCAGGTTGCCGCCCGGCTGCAGCGGCGCCAGCAGTTCAGGCCCGTGCTCTTCGATGAAGGCCGTGGTGGCCTCGCCCTGGCCGAACACCGGATGGGCCAGGCATTGCGACAGAAAAGCCTGGTTGGTGGCCAGGCCCAGCGCCACCGCGTCGTGCAGCCCGTGCTGCAGCTTGCGCAGCGCCTCGGCTCGGTTGGCGCCGTGGGCCACCAATTTGGCGATCATCGAGTCGTAATACGGCGGAATCTCGTCGCCCGGGCGCAAGGCGTGTTCCACCCGCAAGGCGCCGGGCCCGTCGGGCATGGCCCAGGCCACCATCCGGCCGCTCTGCGGCAGGAAGCCGGCCACGGGGTCCTCGGCGCACAGGCGGACTTCGATCGCATGGCCGCTGAAGCACAGCGCGTGCTGGGCCAGCGGCAGCGGCTCGCCGGCCGCCACCCGCAGCTGCCAGCCGACCAGGTCCAGGCCGGTGATGGCTTCGGTCACCGGATGTTCGACCTGCAGCCGGGTGTTCATCTCCATGAAGAAGAAGTTGCCTTGCGCGTCGAGCAGGAATTCCAGCGTGCCGGCCCCTTCGTAGCCGATGGCCTGCACCGCCTTGACCGCCACCGCGCCCATGCGTGCGCGCAGGTCGGCGTCTACCGCGGGCGACGGGGCCTCTTCGATCAGCTTCTGGTGGCGCCGCTGCACCGAGCAGTCGCGCTCGCCCAGGTGGACGGCGTTGCCGTGGCGGTCGGCAAACACCTGGATCTCGATATGGCGTGGCGCGATCAGCGCCCGCTCCAGGATCACCGTTGCATCGCCGAAGGCACCCAGGGCCTCGCTCTGGGCGCTCTGCAGCGATGCGGCGAAGTCTTCCGCCCGGTGCACCCGCCGCATGCCGCGCCCACCCCCGCCGGCTGTTGCCTTGATCATCACCGGCCAGCCGAGCTGGCGCGCCTCGCTCGCCAGGCGCTCGGCGGATTGGGCCGGCCCCTGGTAGCCGGGGATCACCGGCACCCCGGCTGCCGCCATCAAGGCCTTGGCGCCGGCCTTGTCACCCATCGCGGTGATGGCCGCAGGCGAGGGGCCGATGAAGACCAGCCCGGCATCCCGGCAAGCCTGGGCAAAGACAGCGTTCTCGGCCAGGAAGCCGTAGCCGGGGTGTACCGCGTCGGCACCGCTGCGGCGCGCCGCGTCGATCAGGGCCGGGATGTTGAGGTAGCTGTGGCGCGGCTCGGGCGCGCCGATGCAGACGGCCTGGTCGGCCTCCAGCACATGGCGCGCACCGGCATCGGCGCTGGAATACACCGCCACCGTGCGGTAGCCCAGCGCACGCGCGCTGCGCATCACCCGCAGCGCGATCTCGCCCCGGTTGGCGACCAGGATCTTGGTGAAGGGGGTGGCGGCAGCCATGGGGTCAGCGCCCGGTCGGGAAGGTGCCCATGAACTTGCACAGGATCTGCAGCATCACCTCGTCCGCACCGCCGCCTATGCTGCTCAGGCGCCCGTCGCGCCAGATGCGGCTGACGGGGCTGTCCATCATGTAGCCCATGCCGCCCCAGAACTGCAGGCAGCCGTCGGCCACCTCGCGGATGGTGCGGCCGGCCTTGAGCTTGGCCATGGTGGCCAGCCGGGTGGCGTCCTCGCCCCGCACCACCATCTCCACCCCGCGCCAGGCCAGGCTGCGCAGCGCCTCGACCTCGGTCTGCAGCTCGGCCAGCTTGTAGTGAACCCACTGGTTGTCGAGGATGCTGCGGCCGAAGGCCTGGCGTTCGCGGGTGTAGGCGATGGTGTGGTCGATGGCGCGCTGGGCCATCGCGCCGCAGTTCAGCGCGCCCCACAGGCGCTCGATCTGGAACTGCTCCATCTGGTACATGAAGCCCATGCCCTCCTCGCCGATGCGAAAGCGCTGCGGCACCCGCACATCGTCGAAGTGCAGCTGGGCGGTGTCGGACGAGTCCATGCCCACCTTTTTCAGCTTGCGCGCCACGCTGACCCCCGGGGTCTTCATAGGCACCACGATCAGGCTCTTGTTCTTGTGGCTCGAGCCTGCAGCGCTGGCGTCGCCGGTGTTGGCCAGCACGCAGCAGAAGTCGGCCTGGGTGCCGTTGGTGGTCCACATCTTGCCGCCGTTGATAAGGTAGTCGTCACCGTCCTTGCGGGCGCGGGTCTTGATGCTGGCCACGTCCGAACCCGACCCGACCTCGCTGACCCCCAGGCAGGCCACGTAATCACCGGCGATCGCCGGGGCCAGGAATTCGGCGCGCAGGGCCGCGCTGCCATGGCGCGCCAACGCGGGCGTGGCCATGTCGGTCTGCACGCCGGTGGCCATGGGGATGCCGCCGCAATCGATGTCGGCCAGGGTCTCGGCCAGCACCGCGCTGTAGCTGAAATCCAGCCCGGCGCCGCCGTTTTCGACCGGTTTGTCCAGGCCCAGCAGGCCCAGGTCGCCCATGCCCTTGAAGACCTGGTGGGCGGGGAAGATCTCGTCGGCCTCCCATTGGTTGACGAAAGGGTTCACCTTCTCGGCAATGAAGCGCTTGATGGTCTGGCGCAGGGCGTCGTGTTCGGGGGTGAGTTGCATCAGCATGTTGGGGCTCGACAAAGTGGGGGGTGGGGATCAGGCGCGGGTGACGCCGAACTGCATGCGCTGCGGCGTGCGGGCATCGCCCTCGCGGCACACCGCCAGGCACAGGGCCAGCACCGCGCGGGTGTCGCGCGGGTCGATCACGCCGTCGTCCAGGCCCAAAGCGCTGGTAGTGAACACGCTCATCTGGGCATCAAAGCGCTGCTGGATATCGGCCTGCATCGCCTCGATCTTGGCGTGATCAAGCTCGCCCTTGCGGCGCATTGCGGCCTCGGTGACGATGGCCATGGTGCGGGCGGCCTGCTCGCCCCCCATCACGGCGGTCTTGGCATTCGGCCAGCTGAAGCAAAAGCGCGGGCTGAAGCCCCGTCCACACATGCCGTAGTTGCCGGCGCCGAAGCTGGCGCCGCAGTACAGCGTGATCTGCGGCACCGTGGCATTGGCCACCGCCTGGATCATGGCCGATCCCTGCTTGATCATGCCGAGCGCCTCGTACTGGCGGCCGACCATGAAACCGGTGGTGTTGTTCAGGTAGAGGATGGGCGTGCGGCTCTGGCAACAAGCCTGGATGAAGTGGGTGGCCTTGGCCGCGCCGGCGTTGTCGATCGGGCCGTTGTTGGTGATGATGCCCACCGCATGGCCCTCGATCCGGGCATGGCCGCAGACGGTGGCGCTGCCGTAGCGCTCACCGAAGGCCAGAAAGGCCGAATCGTCGACGATGCGGGCGATCACCTGGCGCATGTCCACCGGCCGCTTGTGGTCCATCGGCATGATGCCCAGCAGATCATGCGCATCATGGCGCGGCGGCTTGAAGGCTGCTGCACCGTCCGGCAGGCGTGGCCAGTCGATCTGGCCCATCACCTGGCGCGCCAGGCGCAGCGCGTCGCGGTCGTCCTCGGCCAGGTAGTCGCCCAGGCCCGAGACCTGGGTGTGCATCTCGGCACCGCCCAGTTCTTCTTCGGTGGCCACCTCGCCGGTGGCGGCCATCAGCAGGGGCGGACCGGCCAGGAAGGCGCGCGAGCGACCACGCACCATGATGATGTAGTCGGACAGGCCGGTCTGGTAGGCGCCACCCGCAGTGGACGAGCCATGGGTGACCGTGAGCACCGGCAGCCCCGCTGCCGACATGCGCGCCAGGTTGCGGAACAGGCTGCCGCCGCGGATGAAGCCCTCCACCCGGTACTTGAGCAGGTTGGCGCCGGCGCTCTCGACCAGTTGCACATAGGGCAGGCGGTTCTCCAGCGCCAGCTCCTGGACGCGCAGCGCCTTGTCCAGGCCGCCGGCCTGCATCGCACCGGCATCGATGCCGGCATCGTTGGCGCTGACCATGCAGCGCACGCCCGAGACAAAGCCGATGCCGGCGATCACCCCGCCACCGGGCACGGTCTTGTCCGGGTCGGACGTGTCCAGGCCGTAGCCGGCCAGGGTGGCCAGTTCCAGCCAGGGCGCGCCGGGATCGAGCAGCAGGGCCAGGCGCTCGCGCGGCAACAGCTGGCCGCGCGCCTCGAAGCGCTTGCGCGACAGATTGCTGGCGGCCACCGCGCGCGCCTCGGCGCCGCGCAGCCGCTCAAGCAGCGCCAGCATGCCGCTGCGGTTGTCGGCGAAGGCATCGCTGCCGGGGGCGATGGTGGATTCGATGATGGCCATGCGTCATACCCCCAATTGGCGCGCGGCCAGGTCTTTCATGATTTCTTCCGAACCGCCGCCGATCATCATCACCTTGACTTCGCGGTAGATGCGTTCGCTCTTGGTGCCGCGCATGA
>JAYUQJ010000171.1:0-4395 GCA_043756825.1 Betaproteobacteria bacterium
GGGGTGTGCGGGTGCAGCGGTCTGACGGTGTGGCTGCAGCGTCCCCGATGGGACGCGGGCTGCAACCACGATGCGGTTCTGTTCGGCTTATCGGACCACTCTGGCTGCAACTTGAGACGTTTCGCGGTCGGGCGGACGAAAAGCCCGCAAATTCACGATGCCTGCCAGCTTGAGGCTTCAGTCCAGGCACAACACGCCGATAAGACAGCGGTTGGGGATGCTTATCCGGTCTCCCGCAGGACGACCCGCCGGCACCATGGCAGGGCCCTGACGATCCCCGTCGGCGGCCCCCTTCCGTGCCCGCATCGCCATGGCTGACGCACAAGACCGCAACCTACCCGCCTCACCGAAGAAGATCCTCAAGGCCCGCCGCGACGGCCAGGTGGCGCGCAGCCGTGATCTTTCGCACCTGTTGGTGGTGGGCGCGGGCGGCGCGCTGCTGGTGCTGTTGATGCCGCGCCTGGGCGACTGGCTGTCGCGCATCCTGCGCACCGGCCTGCAATTCGATGCGGCCCTGCTGGCCACCCCGGGCGCGCTGACCGAGCGCCTGGGCCTGCTCAGCTGGGCCTGGCTGGCGGTCTTGCTGCCCTTGGGTGGGTTGTCACTGCTGCTGGCGCTGGGCGCCGCAGTGGCCTCGGGCGGCTGGAACTTCACCTGGAAGCCGCTGGCCCCCAACTTCGGCAAGCTCGACCCGCTGGCCGGCCTGGGCCGCATGGTGTCGGGCCAGCACCTGGGCGACCTGACCAAGGCCTGCCTGCTGGCGCTGCTGCTGGGCCTGGTGGGCGCGGCCTACCTGGTCACCCACCTGGGGGCCTTTCACACTGCGCTGAGCCAACCCCTGCCAGTGGCCCTGGCCCATACCGGCAGCACCCTGGTGACCGGCCTGGGCCTGCTGCTGATCGTGCTGGTGGTGTTTGCCACCATCGACGTGCCGCTGCAACGCCTGATGCTGGCCAGACGCCTGAAGATGAGCCACCAGGAGTTCAAGCAAGAGCACAAGGAGGCCGAGGGCAGCGGCGAGGTCAAGGGCCGCATCAGGGCGCGCATGCGCGAGATGGCCAAGAAGCGCATGCTCCAGGCGGTACCCCAGGCCGACCTGGTGGTGATGAACCCCACCCACTACGCAGTGGCGCTGCGCTACGACACCGCCGGCATGGCCGCCCCGCGCGTGGTGGCCAAGGGCGCCGACCTGCTGGCCCTGCGCATCCGCGACATCGCCCGCGAGCACCAGGTGCCGGTGCTGCAGGCCGCCCCGCTGGCCCGCGCGCTGTATGCCCACACCGAGGTCGACCACGAGATCCCGGCCCGCCTGTTCAGCGTGGTGGCCCAGGTGCTGGCCTATGTCTACCAGTTGCGCGCCGCGATGGCCGGGCGCGGCCAGATGCCGCCCGACCTGCCAGACCTGGACGTGCCGGCCGACCTCGACCCGCACGCCGAACCCGCCTGAACCCGAGCCGGGCCGACCCCATGAACCCCCTGATCGCGCAACTGCAGGCCGCCTTGCTGGCCCTGACCCAGGCCGTCACCGGTCACCGCCTGGCCGGCCCGGCGGCGGCCCGGCTGGGCGCCAGCGCCAGCCTGCTGCGCACCTTGGGCGCACCGATCTTCATCATCATGGTGCTGGCCATGATGGTGCTGCCACTGCCGCCCTTCGTGCTGGACCTGCTGTTCACCTTCAACATCGCATTGGCTTTGATGGTGGTGATGGTGGCCGCCCACATGGTCAGGCCGCTCGACTTCGCGGCCTTTCCCACGGTGCTGCTGATGACCACGCTGCTGCGCCTGTCGCTCAACGTGGCCTCGACCCGGGTGGTGCTGCTGGAGGGCCACAACGGCGCGGCGGCGGCGGGCAAGGTGATCGAGAGCTTCGGCCACTTCATGGTGGGCGGCAATTTCGCGGTCGGCCTGATCGTCTTCGCCATCCTGGTGGTGATCAACTTCATCGTCGTCACCAAGGGCGCCGAGCGCATCGCCGAGGTGGGCGCGCGCTTCACCCTGGATGCGATGCCCGGCAAGCAGATGGCCATCGACTCCGACCTGAACGCCGGCCTGATCGACGAGGGTGAAGCCAAGCGCCGTCGCCTGGAAGTGGGCAATGAGGCCGAGTTCTTCGGCTCGATGGACGGTGCCAGCAAATTCGTGCGCGGCGACGCGATCGCCGGCATGCTGATCCTGGTGATCAACATCGTCGGTGGCTTCATCATCGGCGTGGTCAGCCATGGCCTGAGCGCGGGCGATGCGGCCGACCGCTATGTGCTGTTGGCAGTGGGCGACGCACTGGTGGCCCAGATCCCCGGCCTGCTGATCTCGGTGGCGGCGGCCATGGTGGTCTCGCGCGTGGGCAAGGAGGAGAACATCGGCAGCCAGATCGGCAGCCAGGTCTTCGGCAGCAGCAAGGCGCTGGGCGTGACCGCCGGCATCGTCGGCGTGCTCGGCCTGATCCCCGGCATGCCCCACCTGGTCTTTCTGCTCATCGCCAGCGCCCTGGGTACCCTGGCCTGGTGGCTGGACCGCCAGGCCAGGATCGCCAAAGCCACACCGGCGGTGGCCCCGACCGACGAGCCGCCGGCCCACGCCGAGGCCAGCTGGGACGACCTGCAGCCGGTCGACACCCTGGGCCTCGAAGTGGGCTACCGCCTGATCGCGCTGGTGGACAAGGCACGCCAGGGCGACCTGCTCAGCCGCATCAAGGGGGTGAGGAAGAAGTTTGCCCAGGACGTGGGCTTCCTGCCGCCGGCGGTGCATATCCGCGACAACCTGGAGCTCAAGCCCAGCGCCTACCGGGTGCTGCTGCGCGGCGCGGTGGTGGGCGAGGGCGATGCCTACCCCGGCATGTACCTGGCCATCAACCCGGGCGGGGCCACGGTCAAGCTGCCCGGCACCGCCACCACCGATCCTGCCTTCGGCCTGCCTGCCACCTGGATCGAGGAGCGCCAGAGGGACATGGCCCAAATGAATGGATTTACGGTGGTTGATTGCGCGACCGTGGTGGCCACCCATCTTTCACACTTGATGCAGGTGAATGCCGCCCGCCTGCTCGGCCGGGTAGAGACCCAGCAGCTGGTCGAGCATGTCACCAAGCAAGCCCCCAAACTGATCGAGGATGTGATCCCCAAAATGGTCGGAATCGCCACCCTGCAGAAAGTGCTGCAACTGCTGCTGGAAGAGGGCGTGCACATCCGCGACATGCGCGGCATCGTCGAGTGCGTGGCCGAGTTCGGCGCCACCATCACCGACCCGGCCGAGCTGGCCCGGCGCATCCGGGTGCACCTGGCACCGGCCATCGTGCAGCAGATCTACGGCCCCACCCGGGAGCTGGACGTGATCGCGCTGGAGCCCGAGCTCGAGCGCCTGGTGACCCAGGCCCTGACCTCGCCGCACGGCGCCGCGCTGGACCCCGGCGTGGCCGACACCCTGACCCGCGAGGCGGCCCACACCGCCCAGGTCCAGGAGGACCAGGGCCAGCCGGCCTGCCTGCTGGTGCCCGACAACATCCGGGTGCCGATGGCCCGCCTGCTCAAACGTGCCGCGCCGCGCCTGAAGGTGCTGAGCCACAGCGAGATCCCTGAGACCCATTCGATACGCATCGGCTCGATCATCGGAGGTACGGCATGACGTTCAACCCGACAGGGCGCACCGCGCCGCGCTGGGCCGCTGACCTTGCCCGCCGCGCCGGCAGCCGAGCGCGCCCGGCGCTGCGCCGCCGGCCCGACCCGACCCCCAGCCCTGCGGAGGCCGCATGAACATCAAGCGCTTCACTGCCCGTACCTCGCGCGAAGCCCTGGCCCTGGTGCGCCAGGCCCTGGGTGAAGATGCGGTGGTGCTGTCGACCCGGCCCTCGGCCGAAGGGGTCGAGGTGCTGGCCCTGCCCGGCGACGGCATGGAGCGCATCGAGCAGGCCGCCGCCCGCAGCGCCAGCCCTTTTGCGATAAAGACCGCGACACAGACAGCGACATCGACCCCGACCCCGACACCGCCGCTGCTGATCACCGCGTCCACACCGCCGCGTGCCGCCAGCCTGGCCGAGCGTATCGCCGCGCGTGGCGAGCGCCTGCTGTCGCGCCACGAGCCGCGACCCGAGACCCGCATCGAGCCGCGCGTCGATGCCCTGGCCGATGCGCTGCCCGTGGCGCGCGCCGACGCCGCCCGGGCTGGCCCGCGGCCGCCCGCGCCGGTCGATGCCGGCGTGGCCGACGATGTGCAGGCCCTGGGCATGAGCACCCTGACCTTCCAGGACTATGTGCGCGAGCGCATGCTCAAGCGCCGCCAGACCGAGCTGGGCCAGCAGGGCGACAACGTGCCGGCCGCCTTGCGCGCCGGCACCGCGCCGGCGCGGCCCCAGGCCGGGCCCGCCAGCACACAGGCTGCCCCCCCGGGCGCTGCCGAAGCCAGCGC
>JAYUQJ010000172.1:0-12707 GCA_043756825.1 Betaproteobacteria bacterium
GGGCTATGGCGAGCATTTGCAACGACGAGCGGGTGCGTTTTGGGGTGGTGAGCGGGCATGATCGAAAAACTCTCAGTCTCTCAGGCCGTGCTGCAGCCCGCCTCCACCGCCCCCTGCGCCTTCACCGGCACCGGCTCGGGCACCCGGTAGCCATAGCGCACGGCGGTGAGCTCGGCCAGGATGCTGACGGCGATCTCCGGCGGCGTGCGGGCACCGTTCTTCAAGCCCACCGGGCCGTGCAGGCGGTCCAGCTGGGCGTCGCTCAGGCCGAAATGCTCCTTCAGCCGCTGCTTGCGCTTGGCCTGGTTGAGGCGCGAGCCGATGGCGCCGATGTAGAAGGCCGGGCTGGTCAGCGCCTCCATCAGGGCCAGGTCGTCGAGCTTGGGGTCGTGGGTCAGCGCGATGATGGCGGTGTGCCCGTCGGGCCTGATCGCGGTGACGGTGTCGTCGGGCATGCTGCGCAGCAGCGTGGCGCCGGGCACCTCGAAGCCGGTGGCGTATTCCTCGCGCGGGTCGCAGACCAGCACCTGGTAACCCAGCGCGGTGGCCATCTGCGCCAGGTACTGCGTCATCTGGCCGGCGCCGATCAGCAGCAGGCGCCAGTGCGGGCCGTGGTGGGTGGTGAGCGTGGTGTCGCTCAGGGTCAGTTCATCGCTCATCTGCTCATCCTGGGTGGCGGGCTGCAAGGCCACTTCGCCACTGGCGATGGTCAGCACCCGCCGCACGCGCTCGCCCTGACTCAGGCGGGCCAGCAATTCGTCCAGCCGGGTACGGGGCAGCACGGGTTCCAGCACCAGCTCGATCAGGCCGCCGCAGGGCAGGCCGAAGCGGTGGGCGGCGTCGGCATCGATGCCGTAGCGCACCACCTGCGGCAGGCCGCTGGCCAGCACGCCCTGGCGCGCCTTGTCGATCAGGTCGTCCTCGATGCAGCCGCCCGACACGCTGCCGGCCACCAGGCCGTCGTCGCGCACCGCCACCGCCGACCCCGGCGGGCGCGGCGCCGACCCCCAGGTACGGGTGATGGTGCCCAGCACCACACGGTGGCCGGCGGCCACCCACTGGGTGATCTGGCGCAACACTTGGAGGTCGACGTTGTCCATGGCGGGGGCGCGAATGCAAAAAGAAGGCTGGAGCATAAATCGGCCGGCATATCCTGCGCCGGCCGGGGTTGCGGCTGCGCAGTGGCGGTGCCCGGCCTACACTCCTGCCCAAAGCCCGTTTCTGGAGATTCACCGTGCAATCCTTCGACTACAGCAAGCCTGCCACGCTGGCCGATGCTGGCCGGCGCGCTGCCACCGATGGCGCCAAATTGCTGGCCGGCGGCCAGAGCCTGCTGGCGTCGATGAAGCTGGGGCTGGCCGCGCCCGAGGCCCTGGTGGATCTGGCTGCGGTCGACGGCCTGAAGGGCATCACGCTCAGCGCCGGCGTGCTGCGCATCGGCGCGATGACGCCCCATGCCGCTGTGGGCGACAGCGCCGAGGTGCGGCAGGCCATTCCTGCGCTGGCCGACCTGGCCGGCAAGATCGGCGACCGCCAGGTGCGCCACTGCGGCACGCTGGGCGGCGCGCTGGCCAACAACGACCCGGCCGCCTGCTACCCCGCTGCCGTGCTGGGCCTGGGCGCCACCGTCCACACCGATCGCCGCGACATCGCCGCCGATGATTTCTTTACCGGCCTGTACGAGACCGCGCTGCAGGGCGGTGAGGTGATCACCGCCGTCAGCTTCCCGGTGCCCGACCAGGCCGGCTGGCAGAAGTTCAAGCAGCCGGCCTCGCGCTTCTCGATCGTCGGGGTCTTTGTCAGCCGGGGCCCGCAAGGCGCGCGGGTGGCGGTCACGGGTGCCGGCGCTTGCGTGTTCCGCGCCACCGACCTGGAAACCCGGCTGGCCGCCGACTGGTCGGCCGCCGCGCTGGCCGGCGCCAGTGTCAGCGCCGACGGCCTGAACAGTGACCTGCATGCGTCGGCCGAGTACCGCGCCGCACTGATCCCGGTGCTGGCCGGGCGCGCCGTGGCCGGCTGACCGCCTCGCCGCCTGATCCGGCACGCCGCACCCGGTGCGGCGTTTGCATTTTGGAGCCCGCCTTGGCGCCCTCGCCCACCCTCGCCGATACCGCCGACGCCGCCCTGCCCGCCAGCGTCGATGACACCCTGGCCCGCCTGGCCGCGCACGACTACCTGGCCGACCGCCAACTGGCCACCTGCGTCTACCTGGCACTCAAGCTGCAGCGCCCCTTGTTTCTGGAGGGTGAGCCCGGCACCGGCAAGACCGAGATCGCCCGCACACTCAGCAGCATGCTCGGCCGGCCGCTGATCCGCCTGCAGTGCTACGAGGGCCTGGACCTGGCCGGTGCCGCCTACGAATGGAACTACGGCCGCCAGATGATGGAGATCCGCCTGGCCGAGGCCACCGGCGGCACCGGGGCCGGCCGCGACGCGCTGGCGCAGGACCTGTTCTCCGAGCGCTTCCTCACCAAGCGTGCGCTGCTGCAGGCCATCGACCCGGCCAACCCGGTGGCCCCGGTGCTGCTGATCGACGAGCTGGACCGCGCCGACGAGCCCTTCGAGGCTTTTCTGCTGGAGCTGCTGGGCGACTTCCAGATCACCATCCCCGAGCTGGGCACGGTCAAGGCCACGCTGTTGCCCATCGTCATCCTCACCAGCAACCGCACGCGCGAGATTCACGATGCGGTCAAGCGCCGCTGCCTCTACCACTGGGTGGATTTTCCGGATGCGCAGCGCGAGCTGGCCATCCTGCAGCGCCGGGTGCCCGGCGCCGGCGCGGCGCTGGCACGGCAGATCGTGGCCTTCGTGCACAAGCTGCGCGGCATCGATCTTTACAAGCAGCCCGGCATCGCCGAGACGCTGGAATGGGCGCGCGCGCTGCAGCTGCTGGACGCCACCACGCTCGACCCCGAGCTGGTTCAGCACACCCTGGGCCTGCTGTTGAAGTACCAGGACGATCACGCCCGGTTCAAGGGCGCCGAGGTGGCCAGCCTGCTGGCCCAGGTGCGCTCCGAGGCGGCGGCATTGGCCGGCTGACGGCAAGCCGCGCGGGCCCGGTCATGCTGCCAGCCACTGCCGCCGATGCATCCGGTGCCGCGCCTGGCCGCCTGGCCGAGAACCTGATGCACTTCGCCCGCGTGCTGCGCCGCGCGGGGCTGCCGGTAGGGGCTGACCGGGTGCACACCGCGCTGGCGGCGCTGCAGGTGGCAGGGCTGGCATCGCGGGCAGATTTCCACGCCGTGCTCGGTGCCTGTCTGCTGGACCGCCACGAGCACCGGGCGCTCTTCGACCAGGCCTTCGCGCTGTTCTGGCGCGAACCCGACCTGATGGGCCGGCTGCGGGCGCTGCTGCAGCCGCCTGCCGCGCAGGCCGACAGCGCTGCGGCGCCGTCGGCCGAGAACCGCCGCCTGGACGAGGCCCTGGCCCCGCGCTCGCCCGGTCCGCCGGCCGACGCACCGCAAGCCGACCCCGGCCAGGCCGACGCCCGGTTCAGCGGGACCGACCGTGAACGGCTGTACCAGGCCGATTTCGACACCATGACGGCCGATGAATGGTGCGCGGCCCGGCAGTTGCTGCAGCAGCTGCGCTGGCTGTTCGAGCCCTTGCCCAGCCGGCGCCACCGGGCCGCAAGCCAGCCCGGCCGGCCCGACTGGCGTGCCACGCTGGGCCAGATGGCCCGCCACGGCGGCGACTGGGGGGCAGTGCAGTGGCGCGCGCCGCGCCAGCAAGCCGCGCCGCTGGTGGTGCTGGCCGATATCTCGGGGTCGATGAGCCGCTATTCGCGCATGCTGCTGCACTTTGCCCATGCCCTGGGCCATGCCGACGCGCGGGTGGAGAGCTTCGTCTTCGGCACCCGGCTCACGCGCACCACCCGGCTGCTGAAGGGCCGCGACCCCGACCTGGCGATCGCCCAGGTGGTGCGCGCGGTGGCCGACTGGTCGGGCGGCACCCGCATCACCACCAGCCTGCATGAGTTCAACCAGCGCTGGGCACGCCGGGTGCTGGGCAGCCGGGCCACGGTGCTGCTGATCAGCGACGGCCTGGAGCATGGCGACACCCAGGCCCTCGGCTTCGAGATGGAGCGCCTGCACAAGAGCTGCCGGCGTCTGCTGTGGCTGAACCCGCTGCTGCGCTTTGCCGGCTTCGAGCCCCGCGCCGGCGGCATCCGGGCCATGCTGCCGCATGTCGACCGCCTGCTGCCGGCCCACAACCTGCAGAGCCTGGCCGATCTGGCGCGGGCGCTGCGCCAACCCATGCCACCATCGACGCCATCGCGCTGAGCCGGCGCCGTCATCCCGCCCTTTGACCATCCCATGCAACTCACCAGCCAACAGACCCTAAACGTCAGCCAGGCCCAGGCCTGGGAGGCGCTCAACGACACCACGCTGCTGCAGCAGGCCATCCCCGGCTGCGAGGGGCTGTCGCCCCTCGGCGAGAACCAGTACGAGGTGCTGATCACCGCAGCCATCGGCCCGGTCAAGGCCAAGTTCAAGGGCAAGCTGCAGTTGGAAAATCTACAGCCGCCCACCAGCTACACCCTGCGTTTCGAGGGCCAGGGCGGCGCCGCCGGCCATGGCAAGGGCAAGGCCGAGATCCGGCTCGAAGCCATCGGCCCGGCCACCACCGTGCTGCACTACACCGCGCAGGCCACGGTGGGGGGCAAGATCGCGCAGATCGGCTCGCGCCTGGTCGACATGGCGGCGCAGAAGATGGCCACCGAGTTCTTCGAGACTTTCAACGCCAGGCTGCAGCTGCGCTTCCCGCCGGTGGCCGAGGTGCTGCCGGCTCCGGTGCTGCCGCCCCCGGTGCTGCCGCCGCAGGGCCGGGTGGCGCGTTTGCTCGGATGGCTCAGGCGCTTGTTCGGGGGTTGAATCGGCCCATTGCCACCGCCCGGAGCCCGCCATGCTCGACATCGTCACGGTCCAGAAAATGCTGGACCCGGTCTTCCCCGGCCTGATGGGCGTGACCCTCACCGACCTGGCGCCCGACCGGGTGCTGGCCACGATGCTGGTGCGGCCCGACCTGTGCACCTCGGGCGGCATCCTGCACGGCGGCGCCTACATGGCCTTTGCCGACACCCTGGGTGCGGTGGGCACGGTGCTCAACCTGGCCGCAGGCAAGCGCACCACCACCACCGACAGCAGCACCAAGTTCATCGCCCCGGCCAAGGTGGGCACGCTGGCCACGGCCGAGTGCGTGGCCCTGCACCGCGGCCGCAGCACCATGGTCTGGCAGACCACGGTGCGCAATGCCGACGGCAAGCTGTGCGCGGTGGTCACCCAGACACAGCTGGTGATCGACGCGCCGGCCTGACCCGCGACGAGCCGGCGATGAAGGCCCGCGGCGTCCACCTGCAGTACAGCTTCGAGGCCACGGACCAACGCGGCGCGCTGCTGCACAACCCGCTGTTCGACCTGCTCAGCGCGGTGCACGAGTCGGGCTCGATCCAGCGCGCGGCCCAGGCGCTGGGCGCGTCCTACCGCCACACCTGGGGCCAGTTGAAGCGCTGGGAGGCGGTGACGGGCGAGCCGCTGGTGACCTGGGCGCAAGGCCAGCCGGCGCGCCTGACGCCCTTTGCCGACCGCCTGCTGTGGGCCGAGACCCGCGTCCGCACCCGGCTGATACCGCACATCGAAGCGCTGCGCGCCGAACTGGAGCGGGTGCTGGCCGACGCGCTGGACGGCACCCAGCATGTGCTGACGATGTTTGCCAGCCACGACCTGGCGCTGCCGCTGCTGCGCGATCTGGCCAGCGGCCCGGCGGGCCTGCACATCGACCTGCGCTTTGCCGGCAGCGTGGACGCACTGCGGGCACTGGCCCAGGGCCGCTGCCTGGTGGCGGGCTTCCATGTGCCGCCGCTGCGCGGTGGCTCGGCGCTGTTCGCGCGGGCCCTCAAGCCGCTGCTCAAGCCGGGTCTGCACAAGCTGATCGGCTGCCTGCGGCGCAATCAGGGCCTGATGGTGCGGCCGGACAACCCGCTGGCGCTGCACGGGCTGGCCGACCTGGCCCGGCGGGCGGGCGCCGCCGCGCCGCGCTTCGTCAACCGCCAGCCGGGGTCGGGCACGCGCTTGCTGATGGACCACCTGCTGGCCGAGCAGGCCATCGATGCCGCCGGTATCTGCGGCTATTTCGATGCGCCCGAGGACAGCCATCTGGCGGTGGCGGCCGCGGTGGCCAGTGGCGCGGCCGACGTGGGCCCGGGCATCGAGGCCGCTGCGCTGCAGTTCGGCCTGCAGTTCTTGCCGCTGGTGGCCGAGGACTACTACCTGGTCTGCCTGAAGGACGCGCTCGACCATCCCGCGGTGGGCAAGCTGCGCCAGGCCCTGGACAGCCCCGCCTGGCCACAGGCGCTGCACAGCCTGCCCGGCTACAGCCAGGCCCGCAGCGGTGAGGTGCTGTCGCTGGTGCAGGCCCTGCCCTGGTGGCATTTCAGGCTGCCGCGGGCGGGGTCCGTGGCAGTCTGAGAGAGTGTGGGCGAACCTACCCTGTTGGCAACCTACCTTGTTGGCTACTGCGACAGCGATGGCCGCCGGAGATCGAGCGCGAAGGCTGCAAAACCATCGTCGACCCGCACCGCCACCGCCAGGGTGGCCGGTGCCAGGCCGTGCTGCAGGCCCTGGTCCATCACGATGGGGTGGCCGCCCCGCGCGCCCACCGCCGCCAGTTGCTCGGCCCGCTGCACCGGCCCGCCAATGCAGGCAGGGGACGCGCGCCGGCGGGTGGACACCAGGCCCACCACCACCGGCCCCCGCGCCAGACCGATGCCCACACCGACCGGCGGTGCGTGGGCCAGGGCGCGCTCCTGGTTGAACTGGGCTGACACCTCGACCATGTCGCGCGCCGCCGCCAGGGCCCGGAACGGCGCGCCGAACAGCGCGACCAGGCCACCGCCACCGAACTGGATCACCTCGCCGTCCTGGCCCACCACGGCGTCGAACATCAGTGTGCACCAGTCGCTGAGCAGCGCCAGGGCCGCCAGCGGCGTGGCGGCCTCGGCCAGCGTGTCGAGCCGGTGCGGCCGGGCCACCAGCACGCAGGCGTCGGCCAGGCGCGTGGGCTGGGCCGGGGCGCCGGGCATCAGCCGGCGCAGCGCATCGCCGTCGCGCTGCTGCTGCTTGCGCGCCAGGCTGGACTCGACCCGGGCCCGCAGCAGCCCCGGGTCCACCGGCTTGTGCAGGAAGTCGTCGGCGCACAGCTCGATGCAGCGGGCCACCGGCGCCACCCCGGGCAGCGCGCTGGTCACAATCACCGACACCTCGCGCAGCGCCGCATCGCCGGCCCGCAGCGTGAGCAGGCCGAAGCCGTCGAGCTCGGGCATCACCAGGTCGAACATCAGCAGGTCGAAGCGCTGCTCGCGCAACAGGGCCAGGGCCTGGTGGCCGTTGTCGGCGCTGCTGACCTGGCAGCCCATCAGCTCGAGTGAGCGGCACAGCAGCAGGCGGTTGACCCGGTTGTCGTCGGCCACCAGCACCCGGGCCTGCGGCCCCAGCGGCAGGGGTTGCGAGGGCGTCGGGGCTGACGCGTCGTCGGCGGGTGCTGCGGCCGGCCCTGGCCCGGGTGCCAGGGTGAAGCGGTAGCCCAGACCCGACACGGTGGCAATGGCCTGTGCGCCCAGTAGCCGGCGCAGGCCGGAGACCTGCACCTGCAGGTTGTTCTCCTCCACCACCAGCCCGGGCCAGACCGCGTCGAGCAGCTCGCCCTTGCTCACCACCCGGTCGCGCCGGGCCACCAGGGCCCTGAGCAGGTCGAAGCCGCGGCTGCCCAGCGCCACCGGATGGCCATCCACCAGCAGTCGGCGCTGCGCCAGCCGCAACTCGACGGGGCCGAACACCAGCGTGTCGTCGGCGCTGCTCATGGAGCGATCAGGCCCGCGCCAGCGCCCGCAGCGCGTCCAGGGTGGCTGCCAGCGCTGCGGCCAGGGCATCCAGGCTGCCGGGATCGCCGCCGGGGCCCTGCCCTTCCAGCTTGCGCGCCCGCTCGGCCAGGGGCGCGGCGTCTGAGGCCAGGCAAAGCATTGGCAACCAGAAACGCCAGAGCCGGGTGCCGGACACCGACGGTAAACCGGACGGCCAGTTCGGACCGCGGCAGCCGGGCCCACAGGGCGGCACTTGTCATCCATGCACCTTCAAAGCCTGCGCAGCCCTGATGCTAGGAGCAGGGCCTCGCCCCGGGGGAGGTCAAGCAGGGGGGGTGGGCTGCACCTTCCATAGGCGGGTGGAGGCCACCCCGGCGCTCGAGCGGGCAGGGCTTGGGCCCATGCTTCGTTGTTGGGTGGTGGCCAATGGCGCCCGCGCTCCGCCTTCAGGAAGTTTCAGCGCTTCTTCAGCCGCTTTCAGGACAGCGCGCCCCATCGCGCCGGACAGTCGCGGCACGGCGGCTGGCCTGGTCAGGGCCCCGCCGGCTCACGGGCCGCATAACGCCCACACCCCCCAAGGAGGAACGCATGTCCGACCACCGAACGCGGCAAGCCGCATGGCCCACCCTTCCCCGCCTGGCGCCCTGGGCAGGCGCCCTGGCCCTCACGGCTGCGTCGCTGGCCGCCCAGGCCCAGCAGATCATCGCGCCCACGGCCATGGTGGGCGGTGTCAGCCAGAGTGATCTGATGATGGATTACGGCAACTGGACCATGTCGCACTCAGCTGCGGTCAGCCCCTTGTACGACACAACCGGGGCCAACGCCGCCGCCGGCGACCGGGGCAGCTACTTCTACTTGACCGGGTCTCTGGACGCCACCCCGGTGACGCGCCAGGTGACGGTGCGCACCGACCAGACCCTGATGATCAACCTGATCTCGTTCGTCTATTGGGAAGACCCCGCCATCCGCGACGAGGCGGGCATCCGCGCCGACCTGGTGGACCTGTGGGGCACGGTCAGCAACCTGTCCTTGACCTTGAACGGTGCGCCGGCAGCAATGCCAGCGGGCTACACGTCCTTGAATCAGTTCCTGCAGTCATCGCCCTATTTCCCGCTCCACCTTCCGGCGGGCAACTGGTATCCCTGGCCGGTGTCGCCGTCGCCAGCGGTGGTCGAGAGCTACATGGTGGGCCTGCAAGGCCTGACGCCGGGCCAGCACCAGTTGCACTTCACCTCGCGCTTCGATTCCACCGGACCCTTCATCGGCCTCTCCGGAATGCAGGACATCACCTACAACATCACTGCGGTGCCCGAGGCCAGCACCCTGGCCACCCTGGGCCTGGGGCTGCTGGTGATCGGCGCGATCCGGCGCCGTCGTGGCGTCACGGCTTGACGCCACGGTGCTCCGACGCCATGAATGGAGCGGTGGCTACGGGCTCGTTGCGGACCTTGCCTGGTGGCCTTGAAGCAGGCTTTCGACGACCCCGGCGTGAGCGCCAGGCTGGCCTGGCGTGTTCTGCTCCGTGCCTGGGGCCGCTGGCCCCGGGCACGGGGTTAGCCAGTCACCCGGTGGCCTTGTCCTCACCCATCACTTCGAGCGCCATCGAAGCAGCACCTCAACGCAGCCTTCTACAACGACCGCCATGAGCCCCAGCCCGACCTTCAGCCGCGCCCGGCGCGCGCAAAGGCCATCACGCCGTCGGCCAGTTTGCCGAAGCGCAGCGTCAGCAGGTCGAGTACATAGTTCTGGTACAGCTTCCAGGGTTTGCGGTCGCCCTGCTTGGGCAGCATCGCGGTGGCGCGCTGCACATAGCCCGAGGTGAAGTCGAGAAAGGGCTCGGGCACCACGCCGGCATCGCGCAGCGGGGTGAAGACGGTCTGGCCGGTGCGGTCCAGGTGGTTCAGCAGGCGGCAGAAGTAGCCGGCGGTCAGGTCGGCCTTCAGCGTCCAGCTGGCATTGGTGTAGCCGAAGGTGTTGGCCAGGTTGGGCAAGCCGCTGAACATCATGCCCTTGTAGACCAGCAGGCCGGCCGGGTCGACCGGCTGGCCGTCCAGGCTGATCGCGACGTCGCCCAGCACATTGAGCTGCAGGCCGGTGGCGGTGACCACGATGTCGGCCGGCAGATCCTGCCCCGACTGCAGGCGAATGCCGTGCTCGGTGAAGGTCTCGATCTGGTCGGTCATCACCTGGGCCCGGCCTTCGCGCAGGGCCGTGAACAGGTCGCCGTCGGGCACCAGGCAGACGCGCTGGTCCCAGGGCTTGTAGCGCGGCTGGAAGTGCCTGGCCACATCGAACTGCGGTCCCAGCGCCTGCTGCACCAGGCCCGTCAGCCGGGCCTTGGCCTGCACCGGGTATTTGCGCGCCAGGCGGAAGAAGTACATGCCGATCAGCACATTTTTGGTGCGCACCAGCCGGTAGGCCAGGCCGGCCGGCAGCCAGCGCTTGAGCCATTCGGCGACAGGGTCGACCGCCGGCCGCGCCACCACATAGGTGGGCGAGCGCTGCAGCATCGTCACTTGCGCGGCGGTCTTGGCCAGCTCGGGCACCAGGGTGACGGCGGTGGCGCCGCTGCCGATCACCACCACCCGCTTGCCGGCATGGTCCAGGCCCTCGGGCCAGAACTGCGGGTGCACCAGGGTGCCGGCAAAGCGCTGCTCACCCGGAAAGGGCGGCCGGTAGCCCTGGGCGTAACGGTAATAGCCGCTGCAGAACAGCAGGAAACGCGGCGTCATCGTCAGTCGATCGCCCACGCCGCGCTCCACCTGCACCCGCCAGCGGCCCTCGGCGGCCTGCCAGTCGGCGCTGAGAAGCCGGTGCCGGGTGCGGATATGGGCACTGATGCCGTGCTCGATGGCGGTCTCGCGGATGTAGCCGAGGATCGCCGGCCCGTCGGCGATCGCCTTGGCCGCGCGCCAGGGCTTGAACGCATAACCCAGCGTGTACATGTCCGAATCCGAACGCACGCCGGGGTAGCGGAACAGATCCCAGGTACCACCGATGGCCTCGCGCGCCTTCAGCAGCGCGAAGGTCTTGCCCGGGCAGTCGCGCTGCAGGTGCACCGCCGCGCCGATGCCCGACAGCCCGGCACCGACGATCAGCACGTCCAGCGCCTCGGGCTGGCTGATCGGCTGGGCGCTGCGCAGGAAGGCAGCCGCCGCGTGCACCGAGCGGCGCGCCTCGGGCAACTGGTGGATCAGCTGCCAGACATGGGGCACCACCGGGAAGACCTGCAGCTCCACCCGCACGCCGGCCTCGCGTGCCTTCTGGGCCAGGCGGATCGAATCGTCGCGCAGCACCTCGCGCTCGCCCACATGCAGCAGCAGCGGCGGCAGGCCGGCCATGTTGCCCAGCAGCGGCGAGGCCAGTGGCTGGGCCGGATCGGCGCCGGCCAGGTAGGCGGCGCCCAGGTGGGGCAGCTGGGCCGGGTCGAACATCGCATCGTGGTCGGCATTGAGCGTGACCGACGGGCTGGCGCCGGTCATGTCGAGTGCCGGCGAGAACAGTGCGGCGGCGTCGGGCAGCGCCTCGCCGGCGTCGCGCAAGGTCAGCAGCAGACCCAGCGCCAGGTTGCCGCCGGCGCTGTCGCCGGCCACCACGATGCGGCCGGTCGGCGTTGCAGCGCGCAGCGCGCGGTACACCGCCAGCACGTCCAGCGGCGCGGCCGGGAAGGGGTGCTCGGGTGCCAGCCGGTAGTCGGGCGCA
The DNA here is from genome assembly GCA_043756825.1 of Betaproteobacteria bacterium. Lineage (GTDB taxonomy): Bacteria > Pseudomonadota > Gammaproteobacteria > Burkholderiales > Burkholderiaceae_C > Pseudaquabacterium. The sequence continues at coordinate 11,561 of JAYUQJ010000172.1, forward strand.
AACACCCGCAGGCCCTGCAGCGCAAATGCCGCAGTGATCGGCCGGTGGGTCTGGGCCGAGCAGCCGACGAAGCCGCCGCCGTGCAGGTAGAGCAGGGTGGTGGCCTCGCTGCCATCGACCCCCGTGCTGGCCTCGGCCTGCACCCATTCACCGTCCACGCCGCCCAGCGTCGCGCTCTGGTAGCGCACCGCGCGGGGCGCGGGCAGGGTCTTGCCGCCAAAGGCCTGTCGCACCGCGGCGATATCGCGCATGTCGGCCAAGGCCGGCCGCACCCGGCGGCGCACCACGAACGCGGCCACGCGGGCCTGCCAGCTTGCTTGCATCGGGATGGCTCCTGTGGGGGTCAGACACTTGCGCCGGTGCGGCGGGCGATGTCACGGGCCACCATCGCCCAGTAGCGCACCGGAAACAGGCGCTGCACCCAGGCCGCGCGCACCGCGTCGCCGCCCACCAGCACCCGCGGCTCGCGCTGCTCGATGCCGCGCAGGATGCGGGCGGCCGCGTCCTCGGGCGAAAGGCGCAGCAGGCGGCGCCAGGCGGCCTGGTGGGTGGCGACCTCGGCGGCGCTGGCGCCAGCCGGCAGCCGCGCGTTCTCGGCGATGCCGGTGCGCACCCCGCCGGGGTGCACCAGCGTCACCCGCACTGACGAGCCGGCGGTCTCCAGCTCATGCCGCAACGATTCGGAGAAGCCGCGCACCGCAAACTTGGCCGCGCAGTAGGCGGTCTGCCCGGGCGGCGCGATGATGCCGAAGATGCTGGAGACATTCACGATCTGCGCTGCCGGCGCCTGCGCCAGCAGCGGCAGGAAGGCCCGGGTGAGCCCGACCACCGCGCCGAAGTTGATGCGCATCAGCCAGTCGAAATCGGCCGCAGCGACCTGATCGAAACTGCCGCCCAGCGCCACCCCGGCGTTGTTGACCAGCAAGGTGGCACGGCCGTGGCTGGCCATCACACCGGCCAGCACAGCGGCGGGCGCGTCAGGCAGCGACAGGTCCAGCACCTGAGTGCTGACCGTCACCCCCAGCGCCTGGGCCTGGGCGGCGCTAGACGCCTGTCGGACTTGAGCTGCGCCTATCAGCGTAACTGGTGGCAGGCCTGCCTTCGCGAGGCTGCGAGGCCGTTTCGGCCGCCGCGAGGCAGCTGAGCG
>JAYUQJ010000173.1:0-4384 GCA_043756825.1 Betaproteobacteria bacterium
CTGGTGGCCTGCGGCTACCCACAAGCGGCAATGCTCATGGGTTCGGCTGGCCGGTGCATTGACCTCGGGCGGGAAGTTGTCAGTGAGGAACAGGATGTGCATGAGGGTTCCAGTGCCAGCGTGTACGGGCGTGGCCATCGCACAGCGTCACGGCCAGTGCCTGGGCGGCTTGCAGCAAGCCGAACCTTGGCGCGTGAAGTGAATCGGTGACGCTGGCGTCACCGACTTCGATATCGACAAAGGCCAGCGCGACGCCGTCGGTGCTCACCGACCAGCGGTCCGCCCGGTCCGTGGGCAGCAGGCGCAGGCCAGGCGACAGGTGGAAGCGGGCGATCGCCGGAAGCGCCAGCGGCGATGTCGGCGTTAGCCGGTCGTCCACCACCAGGCCATCGGCCTCCAGGGTCCATTCGCGCCGGTGCAGTGGTGCTGCAGGCATGTAGCGCCAGCCGTCGTGGGCACCGATGACAGTCCAGCCGTGCACGCTGCGCTGCCGCATGCGGGCGCGGCGGCCGACGCGGAAGCCGCTCCAGACCTCGGACGAGTTGCCGCCATCGACCTGCACCGTGCTGTGCCAGCCGGTGCCACGCTCACGCAGGCGCTGGGCGCCGAGACCGTAGCAGGAGGTGCCGCCGTTGACCACGAGTCGCCGTCCATGCACCGACAGCTCGAAGGCCAGTGAGTCAGCATGGGCGTGGCCGACCAGGTAGTCGGGGCCGATCGGCGCCAGGTCCAGCAGCGCGACTGCCACACCGCGGGCCGCCCGGACATAGCCGCTGGCCTGCAGATCGGTGATGCCTTCGACGGGTACTGGCGTGGCAGCGATGCCCAGCCGCGCGGCAAAGGCCACCAACTCAGCGTTCTCGGGTGCGATGCCGTGGGCAGCGTCATTGAAGAGGCCTAACTTGTCGTCGGGGTGGCTCATGCAGCCAAGCCAATTCAGCATGGCGCCAGCCCGCTGGCGCAGGCCAGGTACCAAGCGCTGCATCGGCGAGTCGGCAGCGCCGCGCGCCGCGACCAGGTTCAGCAAGTCCAGCAGGTCCTCAAGCGCCAGCGCGTGGTACATCGTGCTGCGCTCGAAGTGACCCCCATCGGCAAGGATCTGCTCTGGCAATTCCCGCTCGAGAATGCGCAGTCCGCAATCCAGCCACTCGCCAGCCTCGCTGCCGTCGAAAAAGAGGCCGGCATACACCAGCGCCTTGGCGTTGGAGAACAGGTGGTTGCCCAGCAGGTGCCACTCCAGCCGGTGCCGCAGCCAGCGCACCTGCACAGCCAGGCTGTGCAGCCAGCCAGCGTCGGGCGGATTGCCAGCCAGGAACCACTTGATCCAGTTCACCGCGCGCAGTGAAACCGGGTAGGGCTCCCAGGCAGTGCCGTGCGGCGGCGGATTCTGGGCCAGCCAGCGGTTCAGGTAGTCGCGCTGCCAGGTGCGGCGTCCGGCGGCGCCCTGAGCGTTCAGATCATCGAAGTAGTGGAGGTTGTAGCGCCATAGCCGATCGACATCGGGGCGGTCCCAGCCCACCTCATCCAGTGATCGCTCATCTGAAAGGAACCGCAACCGCATCGGGCCGACCAGGCTGGGCTCGCGCGCTGCCGGCACTGCCCAGGTGCCCATGGCGGTGCGCAGGGGCGGCGCTGGCCGAAGATCGAGGCGCGGGCGATGCCACAGAAAGTGCGCACGCCCGAGGATCTGGATGGGCTTGAGGTGGCGAACCGTGCGCCACAGCCGGCCCAGATCGCTCAGGCGCACAGCAGGCGGTCGAGCTCGGCGGCGATGCGTTCACCGGTGTGCCCGTCCCATTTGTCCGGGATTGCGCCCTTCTTCCATTGGCCGGCAAACAGCTTGTCCAGCGCGGGCTTGAGGGCGGCCGGATCGGTGCCGATCAGTTCATTGGTGCCCACCGTCACGGTCTCGGGGCGCTCGGTGGTGTCGCGCAGCGTCACGCAGGGCACGCCGAGCACCGTGGTCTCCTCGGTAACGCCGCCCGAGTCCGTGATCACGCCCTTGGCATGGCGTACCAGGTAATTGAACTCCAGGTAGGGCTGGGGATCGACCAGCAGCAGGCCGGCGGGCTTGCCCGGCAGGGCGGCCAGCGTCTTGGCGGTACGGGGATGTACCGGAAAGACCACGGGCATGCCTCGCACAGCGTTACCTACTGCGTGGAGCAGCCGGCCCAGGCAGGCCAACTCGTCGACGTTGCCCGGCCGGTGCAAGGTCATGACGAAATAGGCGCCAGGCTGCAGCCCCGCATCGGACCAGAAGGCCGGTGGGCGCAGACGCTCGAGGTTGGTCAGCAGCGTGTCGATCATCGTGTTGCCGACAAAGAACAGGCGCTCATCAGTCACGCCCGCGCGGCGCAGGTTGGCGTTGGCCACCTCGCTGGTGGTGAAGAACCAGTTGGTGATCGAGTCGGTCACCATGCGATTGATCTCTTCGGGCATGCGCCAGTCGCCCGAGCGGATGCCGGCTTCCACATGCGCCACCGGCACGCCCAGCTTCTGCGCGGCGATGGCGCAGGCCATGGTCGAGGTCACATCGCCCACTACCAGGCACAGGCTGCTGCTGGCGTGGAGCAGCAACTTTTCGTAGCGCACCATGATCGAGGCCGTCTGCTCGGCCTGGGTGCCTGAGCCGACTTCCAGGTTCACGTCGGGCTGAGGGATGCCGAGCTGGGTGAAGAAGTCGCCGGACATGCGCTCGTCGTAGTGCTGGCCGGTGTGCACCAGCCGAAAACGCAGCAGGCTGCCCTGGGCTTGGCGAGCCTGGATCGCGTGGATGATCGGCGCGATCTTCATGAAGTTCGGCCGCGCGCCGGCAATGATGTCGACCAAGGGGCCGGCAGTGTCGTTGTTCATCGCAGGGCGTCCTCGATCTCGATGCCGAGGCGGCCGACCTCCAGCAGTTCGACCAGCGGAATGGGCGATGGGCCACCGCCGCGCACGGCGTCGACAAAGGCCTGCGTGCAGGCCAGCTGTCCCTTGTCCTGCTTCCAGAGATTCATCTTCGAGAAGCCGGGCCAGCCATGGCCGGTGAGGCGGCGGAAGTTGTCGAGTTGCAGCACCCGGCCGGCGGCAAACACCTCCAGACGCTCTTTGGGAAAAGCCTTGCTGCCGTTGGACAGGTAGTGGATGGTGCCGATCGAGCCGTCGTCGAAGCGCAGGCTTACGGCCGCGCTGTCGCGCGTGTTGCCGTCCATCGCGGTGACCTGGTGGCTGCTGATCGGCGCCGCAGCCAGGTAGCGCAGCAGATCGACGAAGTGGCAGCCTTCGCCCAGCAGGCGACCACCACCGACCTCGGGGTCCTGGGTCCAGTGATTTGCCGGGATCGCCCCAGCGTTGACCGTCATCACAAAGGCCTTGGGGCCCGGCGCGCCTGCCAGCAAGGTGTGGATCTTCTGCACCTGCGGTGCAAAGCGACGGTTGAAGCCGACCATCAACAGTTGCCGCGGTGCCGCAGCGGCCGCCGCCTCAATGCGCGCCAAGCCATCCAGGGTCAGCGCCAGCGGCTTCTCGACGAATACATGCTTGCCAGCAACCAGCGCATCGACCACATAGCCGGCGTGCGTGTCGTGCCGGGTGCTCACAACGACCACGTCGGTGCCGGCGTCGGCGATCAGCGCCCGAGAATCGGTGGTGGCATGTGCGAAGCCGAATTTGCGGCCCAGATGCACGCTGCTGGCGCCGCCCGACGAGGCGATCTGCGCCAGCCGCGCACCGGCCGCCTTGAAGGCCGGGATCAGCACCGCCCCGGCGTAGTTGCCCGAGCCGATGATGCTGACTGCCGGCGCGCCGGCCTGGCCCGGCGCCACCGCTGCGGGCAGGGCCACGGTGCGGATCAGGCGTTCGGCCAGGTTGGCGGTGGTCGGCTCGGGGTACTGCAGCACGATGCCCAGCGAAGGCTCGCTGCCGCCGACCACCGCATAGGCCTGCTCGGCATCGGCGATGCCGTAGCGGTGCGAGACCAGCGTAGCCACGTCCAGGCGCCGCTGGGCCAGCATGTCGAGCACGGCCTCGAGGTTGCGCTGTTCGGTCCAGCGCACGAATCCCACCGGGTAGTCCTGGCCCTTGTCCTCGTAGTTCGGGTCGTAGCGTCCAGGTCCGTAGGAGCAGGAGACCTGGAAGGTCAACTCCTTCTCGAAGAAATCAGCGCGCGACAACGCCAGGCCCGTGACACCGACCAGCACGATCCGGCCGCGCTTGCGGCACATCAGCGCCGCCTGGTGCATGGGTTCGCTGCTGCGCGTGGCGGCTGTGACGATCACCGCATCGACCCCGCGGCCGCGCGAGAAAGCAGTAGCCGCTGTCACTGCATCGGCACCCGACTTCAGATCCACCACCTCGGCGCCGAAACTGCGTGCCAGCGCCAGCTTGGCCGGATCGAAGTCCA
>JAYUQJ010000174.1:0-12664 GCA_043756825.1 Betaproteobacteria bacterium
GGCTTGCTCGAGTTCGCGCAGCGCCTTGAGGCAGCCTGCGGATTGCGCGTGACCGCGCAGGTCAACGAAACCGAAATGACCACACACCGCCCGGGCAAGTGACGAACGACTGACGTGCACGGCGTCGGCCAAGATTCGTCGGATAGAGTTAATCGACTCCGGCTGAGACAGTGCTCGCTTGATCTGGCTTTGTGCTTCCATTCGAGAAGATAAGCCGGGCGAGAAAATTTGTTCAGCACTTTTTTCGGGACAAGGGCAGGCCTAGCGGGCGCGCAACGCCCGACTAATTTGCGCTGGATCAAGGCTTGCCGCGCAATAGCCCCCCCGCCACGGCTCAGGGCAGCAAGATGCTGCAGCCCGTGGTGTTGCGTGCTTCCAGCTCGGTGTGGGCGCGCGCCACCTCGGCCAGCGGGTAGCGCTGGTCGATGCGGATCTTGACCGCGCCGCCCTGCACCACCGCGAACAGGTCGTCGGCCATTTTCTGGGTGCCCTCGCGCGAAACCATGTGGGTGAACAGCGTGCCCCGGGTGAGGTAGAGCGACCCCTTGGCACCCAGGATACCCGGTGCAAACGGCGGCACCGGGCCCGAGGCATTGCCAAAGCTGGCCAGCAGGCCGAAGGGCCGCAGCACGTTCAGGCTGCCCTCGAAGGTGTCCTTGCCCACCGAGTCGTAGACCACCTTGACGCCCTTGCCGCCGGTGATCTGCTTGACCCGCGCGACGAAGTCTTCGCTGCGGTAGTTGATGGCATGGGCCGCGCCATGGTCCAGCGCCAGCTGGCACTTGGCGTCGCTGCCGGCGGTGGCAATCAGCTGCAGGCCCAGGGCCTTGGCCCATTGGCAGGCGATCAGGCCCACGCCGCCGGCGGCCGCGTGGAAGAGCACAGGGTCGCCGGCCTGCAGGCCCTCGGCCGGCAGCGTCTTCTTCAGCAGGTATTGCGCGGTCAGGCCCTTGAGCATCATCGCCGCGCCGGTCTCGAAGCCGATCGCTTCGGGCAATTTGCACACCGTCATGGCCGGCATCACGCGGGCCTGGCTGTAGCTGCCGGGCGGGTTGCTGGCATAGGCGGCGCGGTCGCCGACCACCAGATGGGTGACGCCCGCGCCCACCGCCTCGACGATGCCGGCGCCCTCCATGCCCAGGCTCAAGGGCAGCGCATTGGGATACAGGCCGGTGCGCTGGTAGACATCGATGTAGTTCAGGCCGATGGCCTGGTGGCGGATGCGGATCTGGCCAGGGCCGGGCTCGCCGACCGGCAGGTCGACGAGCTGCATCATCTCGGGGCCGCCGAATTGCTGGATCTGGATGGTCAGTGACATGGTGCGGGGGTCTCCTCTGGGTGGATTGACAGGCTTGGATGCAAGCCAGAGGTTAACGGCTGCGCCAGCCGGTTGCCGGCGTGGGGCTGCTGGGGCGACGATGCGCGGGCGCCTGGCCCGGGCCACAATCGGTGGATGAATCGGCCCTTGCCATGCGCCTGACCCTGCGGCTGGCGCTGATGCTGTCGGTGCCGCCCTTGCTGTGGGCCGGCAATGCGGTGGTGGGCCGGCTGGCGATCCAGAGCATGCCGCCGCTGTGGCTGAACGCCAGCCGCTGGGCGCTGGCCCTGGCCCTGCTGCTGCCGCTGGGCTGGCGGGTGTTTGCCAGCGCAAGGCGCCGCGCCGAGATCGCCGCACGCTGGCGGCCTCTGGCTCTGCTCAGCCTGACCGGCGTGGGTGCCTACAACGCGCTGCAGTACCTGGCGCTGCAGACCAGCACCCCGCTCAACGTCACATTGATCGCGGCCAGCTCGCCGGTGTGGGCGATGGCCATCGGTGCGGGCTTCTACGGCGTGCGGCCGCACCGGGCGCAGTTGCTGGGTGCGGCGCTGTCGCTGGCCGGCGTGATGGTGGTGCTGGGGCGGGGCGACTGGGCCACGCTGCAGCGGGTGCAACTGGTGCCGGGTGATTTGCTGATGCTGCTGGCCATCCTGAGCTGGTGCGTCTACAGCTGGTGGCTGGTGCGACCGCCGCCATCGCTGCGCGGCGACCAACGCCCGGCCTGGCACTGGGCCGAGTTCTTGTGCATCCAGATCGCCATGGGCCTGGCCTGGGCCGCCGCTGGCGCCGGCCTGGGCGAATGGCTGCATCCGCACACCACACCCGTCCACTGGTCCCCCTGGTTGGTGGCAGCGCTGGTCTATGTGGCCGTCGGCCCCTCGCTGATCGCCTACCGCCTGTGGGGCCTGGGCGTGGCCGAGGCCGGTCCGGCGGTGGCCACCTTCTTCGGCAACCTCACGCCGCTGTTTGCCGCTTTGCTGTCAGCCGGCTTGCTGGGCGAATGGCCGCAGCCCTTCCACGGCCTGGCCTTTGCACTGATCGTGTCCGGCATCCTGGTGTCGTCGAGAACCGCGCCGGCGGCTCGCTCATGAAGCGCCTGGCCCAGGCCCCCAATCTGGCGATTGCCACGCTGTGGGCCGACATGCTCAACGGTGCCGGCTTCGAGGTGACGGTGCAACGCGCCTACGCTGGCAGCATTGCCGGCGAGATACCGCCCGACCAGGCCCTACCCGAGCTGTGGCTGGTGGATGAATCGCAAACCGCCGCCGCCCGGCAACTGCTGCACCAGTTGCAGCACCCGCCCGAGCGGCGCTGGGCTTGCACCGGTTGCGCCGAGGTCATCGACGGGCCCTTCGACGCCTGCTGGAACTGCGGCCGGGCCGCGCCCGAGGGGCCATGAGCCAGCCCGGCGCACCCGCGCCGGGCCAGGCCGCCACAATCCGCCGCCATGCGCCCCCTGCCCCAGCAAGCCGACACGCCCCTTGACCCCAGCACCGACCTGGCCACGCTGGTACAGGCACTGATCACCAGCCGGCATTCGGTGGCACCGAAGCGGCTGCAGGCGCCCGGTCCGTCCGCCGCCGAGTTGCTGCAGATGATCGACGCGGCCACCTGCGCGCCCGACCACCGCGCGCTGCGGCCTTGGCGGCTGATCCGGATCGCCGACAGCCAGCGCGACGCGCTGGCCGAGCTGTTCGAGGCCTGCGCACTCGACCGCGATCCGGCCAGCAGCGCCGAAGACCTGGCCAGAAGCCGCGACAAGGCCTACCGCGCGCCAGCCTTGTTGCTGGCGGTGTTGCGCTCAACCCCGGACGACCCTGAAGTGCCGCTCACCGAGCGCGCCGTCACGCTGGGCGCGGCGTTGATGAACCTGCTGCTGTGCGCCCACGGCCAGGGCTTTGCGGCGATGCTGACCAGCGGCCGTGCGGTGCGCAGCGTCCGCTTCGCGTCGGCAATGGGCCTGGCCGGCGACGAGCAGGCAGTGTGCTTTGTCTCGATCGGCAGCGCCCGCGGGGGCCAGCGCCATGCCCGCGCCGATGCGGCCGCGCTGCTCAGTGACTGGCTGACGCCGCCCGGGCCCACTGGCACGTAGGCGACTGCTGCGCCGCACAGCGCCACTGACACTGCGGTCCCGTCGATCCCCTGCCCCCTGCAGCCCTGCCCATGAACCGCGTGCTTGCCGACACCGGCGCCCGTTATCCCATCGTGCAGGCGCCGATGGGCTGGATCGCCCGCAGCACCCTGGCCTCGGCGGTGTCGCGCGCCGGCGGCCTGGGCATCATCGAGACCTCCTCGGGCGAGACCGCCAATTGCCAGCGCGAGATCGGCGCCATGCTGGCCAGCGGCCTGCCCTTTGGCGTGAACCTGCCGATCCGCTTTCTCAAAGACGACGCGATGCTGCGCTATGTCTGCGACAGCGGCATCCGCTTTGTCACCACCTCGGCCGGCAGCCCGGCCAAGTTCATCGCCCCGCTCAAGTCTGCCGGCATCAAGGTCTACCACGCGGTACCCACGCTGGACACCGCCCTGAAATGCGTGGACGCCGGCATCGACGGCCTGGTGGTCGAAGGCAGCGAGGGCGGCGGCTTCAAGAACCCCGAAGAGGTCAGCACCCTGGTGCTGCTGCAGGCCATCCGCGAGCGGGTGGACGTGCCTCTGATCGCCGCCGGCGGCATCGTCGACGGCCGCGGCATGGCTGCCGCCTTTGCGCTGGGCGCCGACGGCATCCAGATGGGCACCCGCTTCGTCTCCAGCGCCGAGAGCCCGGTGCACGCCCACTACAAGCAGGCCATCGTCGACGCCGATGCCACCGGCACCTGGGTGCTGAACAAGAAATCCACGCCCTGCATCCGGGCGCTGAAGACCCCGTTCACGCAGGCTATCCACGACGCCGGGTTGATGCCGCCCGACACCTTCCAGGGCATCCAGGGCGTGTATTTCGGCGGCGACATGAATGCCGCGCCGGCGCTGGCCGGCCAGTCGGTGGGCCTGATCCACGGCGTCAAGACGGTGCAGCAGATCATCGACGAAACGGTGGCCGGCTTCTTCGAGATCACGCAGCGCATGGCGGCCCTGGCCGGCGCACGCAGCTTCGGTTGATGGCAGGCGACCGCTTCGGTCCTGTCCGGAGTCAATGACCATGGCCACGGCCCCCTACGATGCCCGCAGCACCGCCCTCGACCTTGTCCGGGGCATCCGCCTGGACGGCAGGCAGGCCATCGTCACCGGCGGCGCCAGCGGCCTGGGGCTGGAAACCTCGCGCGCGCTGGCTGCCAGCGGTGCCCGCGTGACGCTGGCGGTGCGCAACCGCGCCCAGGGCGAGGCGGCGGCCCAGGTCATCCGTGCCGGCCAGCCCGAGGCCCAGGTGCAGGTGGCCCCGCTCGACCTGGCTGACCTGGCCAGCGTGCGCCGATTCACCGCCGATTGGGGCGCCGCGCCGCTGCACATCCTGGTCAACAACGCGGCCATCATGGCCTGCCCGCTGGCCCGCACTGCGCAGGGCTGGGAGTCGCAGTTCGGCGTCAACCACCTGGGCCACTTTGCCTTGACCACGGCCTTGTTGCCCGCCATGCAGGCTGGCGCACCGTCACGCCTGGTGGCGCTCACGTCCACCGGCCACAAGCTCGGCGGGGTGGACTGTGACGACATCCACTTCGAGCGCCGCGACTACAACAAATGGCTGGCCTATGGCCAGGCCAAGAGCGCCAATGCCCTGATGGCGCTGGGCCTGCACCTGCGCCACGGCGGCGACGGCATCACTGCCAACGCGGTGCATCCCGGCGGCATCATGACCGGCCTGCAAAAGTTCCTGCCGCGCGAGGAGATGGGGGCGATGGGCTGGTTCAAGCCCGATGGCACTCCACTCGACATTTTCAAGACCCCGGGCCAGGGCGCGGCCACCAGCGTCTGGGCCGCCACCGCGCCCGAGCTCACCGGCCGCGGCGGCCTCTACCTGGAGGACTGCGGCATCGGCGTGCCACAGCCGGCCAGCAACCGTATCTCGGGTTTTTCGCCCCACGTGATCGATCCGGAAGGCGCCCAGCGCCTCTGGTCGGTCTCGCAAGCCCCGCTCGCGCAGGCCTGATCGCTTACCCATCGTCACCGGAGCCCCACCCATGAGCCGACTCTTTTCCCTCGAAGGCCGCGTTGCCCTGATCACTGGCGGCTCGCGCGGCATCGGCCGCATGATTGCTGCAGGTTTTCTGCAGCAAGGCGCCCGGGTCTACATTTCGGCGCGCAAGGCGGCCGCCTGCGATGCCACGGCCGCCGAGTTGAGCCAGATCGGCCCTTGCGTGTCGCTGCCGGCCGATGTGTCGAGCGCCGCCGGCATCGCCGGCCTGGTGGCAGCCTTTGGCGCACGCGAGCAAAAACTCGACATCCTGGTCAACAACGCCGGCGCGGCCTGGGGCGCGCCCTTCGACGAGTTCCCCGAAAGCGGCTGGGACAAGGTGGTCGACCTGAACCTGAAGTCGCCCTTCTTCCTGACCCAGGCCCTGCATGCCCAGCTCAAGGCCGGCGCGGCCGGTGGCCAGGCCGCCAAGGTGATCAACATCGCGTCGATCGACGGCCAGACCGTCAACCCGCAGGAGACCTACAGCTATGCCGCCAGCAAATCGGGCCTGATCCACCTGAGCAAGCGCATGGCGCTGCGGCTGATCCAGGACAACATCGTCGTCAATGCCATCTGCCCGGGTGCCTTTGCCAGCGAGATGAACAAGGACGCCCGCGACCATGGCGACGCCGTGGCCGCCCGCATCCCGGCGCGCCGGGTGGGCGTGGACGACGACATGGCCGCCGCCGCCATCTACCTGGCCAGCCGCGCCGGCGACTACGTGGTGGGCACCACGCTGACGGTGGACGGCGGCGTCAACCTGGTGCGCTGACGGCCGCAAGCCTCCAACCCGCCCGACCATGAACCTGCTGATCATCCGCCACGGCGAGACCCCGCTGAACGTGGCCCGGGTGCTGCAACCGGCCGACACCCCGCTGTCGGCCCATGGCCAGGCCCAGGCCGAGGCCCTGGCACAGCATCTGCGCGGCGCCGGTCTGGCGGCCATCCTGAGCAGCGACCTGCCCCGCGCCTTGGGCACTGCCCAGGCGATCGGCCGGGTCTGCGGCTTGCCGGTGCATACCACTGCGCTGCTGCACGAGCGCAACTTCGGCGAGCTGCGGGGCCAGCGCTACGACGATCTGGACCCTGACCCGCTGACCGCCGAGCAGGCGCCGCCGGGCGGTGAATCACGCGCCGAATTCCAGGCCCGCTGCAGCGCCGCCTGGCGCGAGATCTGCCGCTACCAGGCCCTGGCGGGCGGGCCGCTGGCGGTAGTCACACATGGCTTGGTGATACGTGATTGGTTGCACCGGGGGCCGCTGCTGCTGCCCGCCGGCACGCTGCCGCCCGAGCGCCTGGGCAACACCTCCCTGACGGTGGCCGACGCTGCCGCGCCGCACCGGGTGCACCGGCTTGATGACACCGGCCACCTGCGCGACATCGCACCCGACCGGGACGGCGCCTTGTCGGGCGGCTGAGCCGGCTGCGCCGCGGCCCCGCAGCGTGCCCGGCGAGCAGGCCCCTGCCGATTATCGACCTCCGCATCGACACGGCGGGCCAACGCCCGAACCCGAGGCCGTCCGCGCCAACCCCAAGGCGCATGAGCCGCAGCCCTTGTCAACGCGCCTGGAAGGTCTGGTCTCGGTCGACCTGCAACAGCCTCTATGACCATCATGTCGGATTCACGGATTCCTGGGCCAGCCTTGCGCTGTCGTTTTCTTTGGCCCGCAACGGCACTGGCTGTCGGCCTCGCCTGGGCTGCAGTGCCTGCACAGGCGCGCCTGGAACGTCGGCCTGCCGGTTGGCGCCAAGTGGACCCTGGTGTCGGCCGGCTTGCTGCCAAGCGGCAACCTCAAGATCTTGGTGTTTGACGCCTGCCCCGCAAATACCCTGGGCGGCGAGCCTGGGCTGGCTGCCGAGCCGGCGCGAGCGAGGCTGATCTGCCAGCCTGGCGGCCGGCTTGGCAATCGGTGACGACGCGCCTGCTGGCCATGTCCGCCTGCGCTGCCTGGGGTCAGGCCCCGACGCCGGGCGATCTGGCCCTGGTGGCGCACTGGGCCGCCCCTGTGCCGGCGGCAGCGATCGAACTGGTGTGGATCAACCACGGCAACACCGCCCTGGCGATCTGGCCACTGACCGATACCGACAGCGGCCCGCAACACGATGCACTGCGCTGGGAGCATGCAGGCGGATCGGCCGCCCTGATCGCGCCCCGCAAGCATGCCGCTCCGCGCTGGTGCCGGCTGGCCCCTGGCCAGCGCCTGGCCGTGACGATCGACCTGGGCGCCTGGCAGCGCCGGCTGATGGCACCCGGCTCAGTGCATGCCGGCGGACGCATGGCCTATGAAGTGGCTCCAGGCCAGGGCCACCCGTCGCTGCCGCTACCCGACTGTGCGGCCGGACCGGCGGCGCCCACAGCCTGCGCCGCTGCCACCGCCTGGACCGGGCGGCTGACCGCCACGCTGCATCCCCCCACCGCAGCCATCAAGTAGCCCTGCCCGGGACTCAGCCCAGCCGGCCCATCGGCTGCCCCATGCGTATCGCAGCGCCCGGCACCCAGGCCGGATTGAAGGCCAGCGGCCCGGCCGGGAACAGCATCACCACCGTCGACCCCAGCAGAAAACGGCCCATCTCGGCACCCTGGGCCAGCACCACTGCACCAGCGTCATAGCGCCATTCGCGCACCACCCCGGGGCGCGGCGGGTTGACCAGGCCATGCCAGACCGTGGCCATGCTGCCGACGATGGTGGCACCCACCAGCACCAGCACGAAGGGTCGACCTTGCCCGTCGTCGAACAGGCAGACCACCCGCTCATTGCGCGCAAACAGGCCCGGCACCCCGCGTGCGGTGGTGGGGTTGACCGAGAAAAGTTCGCCCGGCACATGCAGCATCCAGCGCAGCGTGCCCGCACAGGGCATGTGGATGCGGTGGTAGTCGCGCGGGCTCAAGTAGAGCGTGGCGAAATGGCCGTCGACGAAGGGTGCGGCCAGCGCAGCGTCGCCCCCCAGCAGGGCGCAGGTGCTGTAGGCATGGCCCTTGGCCTGGAACACCTGGTCGTGATCGATCGGGCCGAACTGGCTGATCGCGCCATCCACCGGGCACAGCAGATCGGCCAGCGCCAGCGGGCGCACACCCGGCTTCAGGGCCCGTGTGAAGAAGTCGTTGAAGCTGGCATAAGCCTCGATGCGGGGCTCGGCCGCCTCCGCCATGTCCACTTTGTAACGTGCCACAAAGCGACGGATCAGCGCGGTGGTCGCGGCGCCGCGCTGCGCGCGCGCCACCCGCCCGGCCAGGCGGGTCAGCGCCAGTTTGGGCATCAGGTATTGCGGCAGAACGGCGATTCGGTCGGACACGGCGGCTGGGCTCAGAGACTGAGAGGTTTTCGAGCGTGGCCGAGCAACGCCACAAAACGTGCTCGATCTAGACGCAAAGCGCAGCCATAGCCCGGGCTATGGCGAGCATTTGGAACGACGAGCGGGTGCGTTTTGGGGTGGTGAGCGGGCATGATCGAAAAACTCTCAGTCACTCAGACGCCCCACAGCACCGGCACCTGGGCCAATTGGGCGCGCTTGAGCAGGTCCACCATCGGCCAGAAGCGCTGGCGCAGGCCGATGGCCTCGGGCCGCGTGGCCGGACCATCGCTGTTGCCGTCAGCCTGGGCCTGGCGGGCCGCAGCGCGGGCGGCGTCATCGGCTGCCACCGCCTGCTCGATGGCCTGGATGGCCTGGGCCAGCGCCGCTGGCTCGATGATGCCCTGGGCCGATGGCTCACGCCCCAGGGTGCGCATCAGCGCATCGCCGTTGGGGCCCAGCATCAGCACGTCGCCGCCGGCCTTGCTCTTGAACTTGTAGATCATCGTGCCCTCCTGCAGCTGCCCGTGCGGTGGCCCGCATGGCCGCCACCGACCCTATTGTCGTCTGCCGCAGACATCGCGGGCCCCGCGCGGCCACCCGCCAGCGGCGCCGGCGGATGGCCGCGCCGCCGCTCAGCGCACCACCAGGCTCAGGCGCGGGCGGGTCGGCGTCGGGCGCTTGCCCCGCATGCGCTGCTCGAAGCTGGCGGCATCGAGCGCCGGGGCATACAGAAAGCCCTGGAACTCGTCGCAGCCCAGGTGGAGCAGAAAGGCCCGCTGCGGTTCGGTCTCGACACCCTCGGCGATCACCTTCATGCCCAGGGCCTGGGCCAGCTGCACCACGGCGCGCACGATGGCGCAGTCGCTTTCATCGGCGGGCACGCCCTTGACGAAGCTGCGGTCGATCTTGAGCCGCTCGATCGGGAAGCGCTTCAGGTAGGCCAGGCTGGAGTAGCCGGTGCCGAAGTCATCGATCGCCAGGCGCACGCCCAGGCTGGCCAGCCGTGACAGGCGCACCAGCGCCTCGTCGGCGTCCTGCACCAGGATCGATTCGGTCAACTCCAGCTCCAGCAGCGCGCCGGGCAGCGCCTGCTCTAGCAGCACCGCTTCGACCCGGTCGATGAAATCGTCCTGCTGGAACTGCAGCGCCGAGACATTCACCGACACCGGCATCAGCAGGCCGGCCTCGCGCCAGCGCGCGGCCTGGCGCACTGCCTGCACCAACACCCAGTCGCCGATGGCTATGATGAAGCCGGTCTCCTCGGCCACCGGGATGAATTGGCCGGGCGAGACCTCGCCCAGCTCGGGATGGCGCCAGCGCAACAGCGCCTCGGCACCGATCAGCTGGCCGCTGCGCAGGTCGATCTGCGGTTGGTAGTGCAGCCGGAACTGCTGGCTGGCCAGGGCCTGGCGCATCGCATGGTCCAGGCGCATGCGCTGGCGCATGTCGGCATCCTGCTGGGGCTGGTGGAAGCGGAAACAGGCCCGCCCGCCGGCCTTGGCACGGCGCATTGCCGATTCGGCATGGCGGATCAATTGCTCGGCGTCGCAGCCGTCCTGCGGGTGCATGGCCACGCCCACGCTGCAGGTCAGGGTGAAGCTCAGGCCGTCGACGGTACAGGTCTGCGAAACCGCGTCCAGCAGGCGGCGCGCGGCGCTCTCGGCGGCAGGGCCGTCGGCGTCCAGCAGCACCAGCGCAAACTGGTCGCCGCCGATGCGGGCCACCACGTCGCCCTGTCGCGCTGCTGCGCGGATGCGGTCGGCGCAGCCCAGCAGCACCAGGTCGGCACCGGCCTGGCCCAGGCTGTCGTTGACCTGCTTGAAGCGGTCCAGGTCGAGCACCAGCAGGCCCAGGGCCGACTGGCGCCGGCCGGTCTGGGCGATCGCGTCGGCCAAGGCCAGGGTGAGCTGGCTGCGGTTGACCAGGCCGGTCAACGCGTCGGTGCTGGACAAGGTGTCGATGCGGTGACCGGCCGCCACCAGCTCGGTATGGTCGCGGAAGGACCAGACCCGGCCCACCGGCCGACCCCGGCAATGCTGGGGCTGGGTGACACGCTCGATCACCTGGCCCGAGTGCAGGGTCAGGCGCTCGCTGGCCTGCAGCAGGGTGCTGTCCAGGATGGCGGCCAGGCGCTGGCTGTAGCCCAGGGGATCGACCACGCTGGCACGCAGCCAGCCGAACACCGCCTCGTCCTGGCGCTCGACCAGCAGCGATTCCGGCAGGCCCCAGATCTGGGCAAAGCGGCGGTTGAAGGCGCGGATATGGCCGGCCAGATCAGTGACGAGGATGCCGTCGCCGGTGGATTCAAGGGTGGCCTGCAGCTCGGCCACCAGCAGGTCGCGCTCTTCCAGCTCGCGGTGGGCCCGGCTGTTGTCCAGCAAGGTGACCAGAAAGGGCGGCGGCAGGTCGGCGGCCGGATCACCAGCCACCGTGCCGGCGGCGGCCGGCTGCGCCACATCGCCGGCCAGCGAGCGGATGCGCCGCAGCACATGCACAAGCTGGCCAGCAGCGTCCACCAGCACGGTCTCGGACTGCAGCGTCGGCGCCGGGCCGATGCGGCCGGGTTCGCGCACCTCGGCCCAGAAGGCCAGGTCCTCGGGCGCGGCGATCAGGCCATCGGCGGCCTGTCCCAGCAGATCGGCCTCGGCCCGGCCCAGCAATTGCAAGGCTTCAGCATTGATGGCCAGCACCTCACCGCGGCGGGCGCAAACCAGCCAGGCAGGCTCGCCCCAGGCCCGCAGCATGCGGTGCCAGGCGGCAAAAGCCGCATCGGAGTGGCCAGGGGTGGTCACGCAGCCTGCGCTGAGGAGCGCGCCATGGTGGCGGATGCCGGCACAGGGGCCGCCGGCTCGAAGAAATACACCATGCGCGGCCGCAGCAACAGGTAATCGCGCACGGCGGCCGGCAGCTGGGTAGCCTTGAGACTGCGCCGGATGCCCAGATCGGCCTGGCCGTCCAGGTTGAGCAAGAGCGCGTCATCCACCGGCACCCGGACATCACAGACCAGTACCTTGGGCTTGAGCGGTCGCGAGGAGTTGCAGCTCACCACCGAGGCGTAGCGGTCATCGGTCAACTGCACCAGCGAGCCCGGTGGATACACCCCCATCATGCGGATGAAGGCGTTGAGCATGGTGGCATCGAACTTGGTGCGGCTCTGCGCGAACATCGCCGACAGGGCCTCGTGCGGTGTCATCGATTGCGCGCTGTGCGGCGGGTTGCACAGCTTGTCGTAGCGGTTGACCAGCGAGACGATGCGCGCGGCAGTGCTCATGCGGTCGAGGTTGAGGCCATTCGGAAACCCGCTGCCGTCGACCATCTCGTGGTGCTGGGCCAGCACCGTCAACGCACCCTCGCTCAGCCCCATGCGGCGGCCCCGTGCCACGCCCAGCGCCACATGGCTGCGGTACAGCGCCTGGTCGGCCGGGTTGCGGCCGTCGGGCTGGCGCGCGCGCTCGGGCAACTCGGCCTTGCCCACGTCGTGCAGCAGCGCGCCGACGCCGACGTCGAGCAGCTCGTCAGTGCCAAAGCCGAAGACCCGGGCCATCAGCAGCGAGATCACCGCCACATTGGTGGCATGGCCGGCGATCGGGTCGCCGCTGACGCCGGACAGCACGCGCACGCACATCTCGCCGTCGACCATCATCTTGTCGAGCAGGCTGCGGGCAAGGCCGGCGGTGATGGCCAGGGCCTGCTGCGGTGCATCGGCCAACGCGGCCTGGGCGGCGTACCACGCCTGGCCGGCCTCCTGGTACTGGCGCTCGCACACCTGCTGGGCCAGACGTTGGGCTGCCAGGGCCTGGGCGGTGGCGCCGGCCGGCTGGGCCGTGGCCGGGCCCAGGGTTGCCGCAACGGCAACCTGGATCGCGGCGGCGGCCGGGGCGGCGGCCGGGGCGGCGGTGACCGATGACGAGGTCATGGGCTGCGAACTCGCCCTGGCCGAA
>JAYUQJ010000175.1:0-4375 GCA_043756825.1 Betaproteobacteria bacterium
CGGTCTTCAGCACGACCCACGGGTCCTTGCCCTGCATGATGACGTTGCCGGCGCGGATTTCTTGAGCGATTTTCATGGGGGTTCCCGAATCAGGGGCACGCCGGGCCTTGATGGCTGATGTTGGCGGCGCAAAGCCCGCGATTTTAGCCGGGATTCGAGCCCGTCGCAGGCACTTGCTGGTCGGCGACAAAGCCCAGCAGCCGATCGCACAGATCAGTCTGGGCCAGCAACTGCTGCCGCCAGCGACCGTGGGCCGCCGACCAATCGGGCCAGCGGCGGGCATCCGGCAGGCGCAGCGGCCCGAAGGCGTCGCTGTTGAAGGCCAGAAAGGCCTGGCGCACCCTGGCCGCCAGTGCCACCGGCCAGGCGGCCAGGTAGCGGTCGAGAAAGGCATTCAGCTTGGCCAGGTGGACTTCGTCCTGCTGCGGATAGGCTTGCCACAGCATGGGCTGCCCGCTGCAGAGCTGGGCCCGCACGAAGGAGTCTTCGCCCCGCACGATATTGAGATCGGCGCTGGCCAGCAGGCGGTCGAAATCGGTCTGGGGCAGGGCGGGGATGTCGATCCGGCGCAGGCCCGCTGGCAGGTCCAGGCCGGCCAGCTGGGCCCGCGCCGGCCCGGGCGGCACGCGCAGCAGGGTGGCTTGTCTGGCCAGGTCTGCCAGCAGCGCGGGCAGGGCCGGATTCGGGTAGCAGAACAGGGTCACGCTGCGCTCGCCGGCCCGCGTGCCCCAGCCCAGGCCATCGACCCAGGCCTGGGCGCCGGCGCGGTCTGGCGCTGCCGGACCTGCGCCGGCCTGCATCAGGCCGCCGCTGTCCGGCGTGAACCCGGGGTAGAAAAACCATTTGCGCAGGCCGGCGCCCGGCCCGTGGAATTGCGGTGAGGGCAGGCCGTGCGAACGCGCCACATAGGCTTCGGCACTCAGGTACTCGAGATTGATCCAGACCGGGGCCTGTAGGGCGGGTCGGCCCGCCATGCGTGCCAGCAGGGCCGCTGGCAGGGTGCAGCCAAAGGCCTCGATCACCACCTCGCCCGGGTCCAGATCGGGCGCCGGGTCGGTCCAGTCCAGCACCTGTACGCCGGTGGCGCCGCCGGGTGCCATCCAGGCCAGCGCCGCCGCATCGTCGATCCACAGCCGCACCGCCTGGCCGCGCCGGCCCAGCGCGGCCGCCAGGCGCCAGCACACCCCCACATCGCCGAAGTTGTCGATCACCCGGCAAAACAAGTCCCACCGCATGGCGCCGATTATTGGCCCGCGCCCGCAGTCCGGAAGGTGCATGGGCGGGCCGGCAAGCCGCGGCTGGGACGGCGCTGTGTCGGGGCGGCAGAATCGCATCCACCCATGCCTGCAACGCCGTCCTCCGCCGACCCCGACCACCCGGCCCCTGCAACGCCTGTCGCGCCGGGTGTTCCGGCGGTCGTGCCGGCGGTCGTGCCAGCGGTCGTGCCGGGGGTCGTGCCGGGGGCCCAGTCCGCCGCCGACAGCCTGCCCGAGCCTGACCAGCGCGACCGCCTGCTGGCCGAGGTGGCGGCGCTGCCCGGCCTGCCGGGTGTCTACCGCTACTTTGATGCCCAGGGCCAGGTGCTGTACGTGGGCAAGGCGCGCAGCCTGAAGAAGCGGGTGGCGAGCTATTTCCAGAAGGACCACGGCGGCACCCGCATCGGTCACATGATCAGCCGCATCGCACGCCTGGAAACCACGGTGGTGCGCACCGAGGCCGAGGCGCTGCTGCTCGAAAACAACCTGATCAAGACGCTGAGCCCCAAGTTCAACATCCTGTTTCGCGACGACAAGAGCTACCCCTACCTCAAGCTGCAGTCGCATCCTTTTCCACGGCTGGCCTACTACCGCGGCGCAGTGGACCGCAAGCACACCTACTTCGGCCCCTACCCCGGGGCCTGGGCGGTGAAGGAGACCATCCTGCTGCTGCAGAAGGCCTTCAAGCTGCGCACCTGCGAGGACACGGTCTTCACCCACCGCAGCCGGCCCTGCCTGCTGTACCAGATCCGGCGCTGCTCGGCGCCCTGCGTGGGGCTGATCTCGCCGGCCGACTACCGGCGCGATGTCTCGCATGCCGAGCGCTTCTTGCTGGGCGCCACCGACGAGGTGCTGGCCACGCTGCAGGCCCGGATGTTGGCGTTTTCCGAGGTGCTGGAGTTCGAGCGCGCGGCCGAGGTGCGCAACCAGATCAGCGCCTTGTCGCGGGTGCTGCACCAGCAGACGATGGAGGAGAGCAGCCTGTCGTCGCGCGACCGCGATGTCGACATCCTGGCGGTGCGGGTGCTGGGCGGCCGGGCCTGCGTCAACCTGGCGATGGTGCGGGGTGGCCGCCACCTGGGCGACCGGGCCTACTTTCCTACCCATGTCGAGGAGGCCCGCGCGCTGACCGAGGTCGAGGCCAGCGAGCGCCAGGACGCGATCTCGATCGAGCAGCAGGTGCTGGAGGCCTTCATCGCCCAGCATTACCTGGGCGTGGCACCGCCGCCCGGGCTGGTGCTCAGCCATGCGGTGGCCGCCGACCTGCTGGTGGCGCTGGGCGAGCAGACCGGCAGCAAGATCAACGCCCAGCACCAACCGCGCGAGCAGCGCCGCACCTGGCTGGAGATGGCCGACAAGGGCGCCCAGATCGCATTGGCCCGCCTGCTGGCCGAAGAGGGCAGCCAGCGCGAGCGCACCCGGGCCCTGGTGGATGCGCTCGACCTGGCGGTGGTCGACCTGGACGCGCTGCGCATCGAGTGCTTCGACATCAGCCACACTGCGGGCGAGGCGACCCAGGCCAGCTGCGTGGTCTACGAAAACCATGCCACGCGCCCGGCCGAATACCGCCGCTACAACATCGAGGGCATCACCGGCGGCGACGACTACGCCGCGATGCGCCAGGTGCTGACGCGCCGCTATGCCAAGGTGGCCGAGGCCCGTGCCAGCGCCCAGAAGGCGGGCGAGCTGGCGGTCGACGTGGCGCCCGCCGCACTGCCCAAGGCCCTGCGCCTGCCCGACCTGGTGCTGGTGGACGGCGGGCGCGGCCAGGTGTCGATGGCGCGCGAGGTGTTCGACGCACTCGGTCTCGACCTGGCCCTGATCGTCGGCGTCGAGAAAGGCGAGGGCCGCAAGGTGGGCCTGGAAGAGCTGGTGTTCGCCGACGGCCGCGACAAGGTCTACCTCGGCCATGATTCGGCCGCGCTGATGTTGGTGGCGCAGATCCGCGACGAGGCCCACCGCTTCGCCATCACCGGCATGCGCGCCAAGCGGGCCAGCGTGCGCACCGGCGGCAGCAAGCTCGAAGACATCGCCGGCGTCGGCCCCAGAAAGCGGGCCCGGCTGCTGCAGCGCTTTGGCGGCATCCGTGGTGTCGGGTCTGCCAGCGTTGACGAGCTGTGCAGTGTGGAAGGCATCTCGCACGGCCTGGCCGAGGAAATCTACCGCGCGCTGCGTTGAGAACGGCCCCGGCCGACCCGGTGGCACCTGCTGCTCGGCGATCGCGTCCTGCACAATGGGTGATGTTCTGGACGCTGCCGACACTGTTGACCTGGGCGCGCATCGTTGCGATCCCGCTGATCGTCGGGGTCTTCTATCTGCCGCTGGACGCCGCCACCCGCAACCTGGTGGCCACCGTGATGTTCGTGGTGTTTGCCGCCACTGACTGGCTGGACGGCTGGCTGGCGCGCAAGCTCAACCAGACTTCGGCCTTCGGTGCCTTTCTCGACCCGGTGGCCGACAAGGTGCTGGTCTGCGCGTCGCTGCTGGTGCTGGTCAAGCTGGACCGGGTCGACGTGCTGGTGGCGCTGGTCATCATTGGGCGCGAGATCGCCATCTCCTCACTGCGTGAATGGATGGCCCAGATCGGCGCCTCGCGCAGCGTGGCGGTGCATGTGCTGGGCAAGTTCAAGACCGCCACGCAGATGACGGCCATCCCCTTCCTGCTCTACGACGGTCCCTTGTTCGGCGTCATCGACAGCCGCCTGTGGGGCACGGTGCTGATCGTGCTGGCCACGGTGCTGACGATCTGGTCGATGGTCTATTACCTGCGGCGCGCGCTGCCCGAGATCCGGGCCAAGGCGCGGTGAGCGCGGTCGCCGCCGCCGCGCGCCAGCAGGCCCTGCTGGCAGCGATGCCCTGGGTTTTTGTCGGGGTGTGGAGCACCGGCTTCGTGGTTGCCCGGCTGGCCATGCCGCATGCCCCGCCGCTGACCTTCCTGGTCTGGCGCTATGCCTTGTCGCTGCTGGCCTTCGGCCTATGGATCCGCGCCGCAGGCGTGGTCTGGCCCCAAGGGCGGGCGCAATGGGGGCATCTGGCGGTCACCGGGGTGCTGATGCACGCCGGTTATCTGGGCGCTGTCTGGGCTGCCATCAAGGCCGGCATCCCGGCCGGTACCGTGG
>JAYUQJ010000176.1:0-4364 GCA_043756825.1 Betaproteobacteria bacterium
TCGGGCCGGCGCGCGATCAGGCCGATGTTCGACAGATCACCCTTGTCGCCGCTGCGGCCCCAGGCCAGCGCCACCAGCGGCACCTGGCGGGTCGGGCCGCTGACCGGTGCCGGTGCAGGCGGGGCCGCCAGCGCCAGCGCGGGGCCGGCGGCGGCCGGCACGCTGAAGGGCACGTCGAAGCATTGCGCTTCGCCCCGGCCGCTCAGCTGCACCCGCGCCACCACGCTGGCGCGCGGGATCAGGCAGGCCCCCGGCACGATCAGGGCCTGCGGCGTGGGCCGCCCGCCGCCGCCGCCGGTGGTGCCCGGCGACCAGCTGGTGCCCGGCGCGGCAAATTCGCGCGCAAACAGGCTCAGTGCGTCGCGTTGCGCGTGCCGCACCGACAGGCGCAGCATCACCTCGCGCAGCGGCGCGGTGCTGGCGCGCGGGCCGTACAGGCTCTCGCAGCCGATCAGGTCGATGCGGGTGGCGCTGTAGTCGCCCCAGCCGCGCGCCAGGATCAGCTCGCGGGTGCGCTCGATCAGGGCCTCGCCGGTGCGGCGTGCCTTGGCGGCGGCGTCCATGCCCACGATCACCAGGCTGCTGCTGCAGCGCCAGCCGGCCATCATGGTGGCGCTGACCTTCAGGCTGGTCGGCGGCGGGCCGCCGCAGGCGCCGCTGACCCGCACCCGATCGGGGCCGACCTGCACCATCTGTACCTGGCGGAAGTCGCAGCTCACGTCGGGCAGCAGATAGGCCCCCGGGTCGCCGATCTCGTAGAGCAGCTGTTCGCCCACCGTGGCCGGGCTGACCAGGCCACCGGTACCGGCGGGTTTGCCGACGGTGAAGCTGCCGTCCGCCGCCACCTCGACGATGGGGTAGCCGATGTGGGCCCAGTCGGGCACGCTGAGCCAGTCGGTGAACAGGCCACCGGTGGCCTGGCAGCCGCATTCGATGATGTGGCCGGCCAGGCTGCCACCGGCGAGCCGGTCGTAATCGTCCATGGCCCAGCCGAAATGGTGGATCAGCGGACCCAGCGTCACCGCGCTGTCCACGCAGCGGCCGGTGATCACCACGTCGGCACCGGCGTCCAGGGCCCGCGCCACCGGCAGCGCACCCAGGTAGGCATTGGCACTGAGCAGCTTGTCGGGCAGGGCCTGGCCGTTGACGGTATTGACCAGCACGCCGTCTGGCGCCGCCGCGCGCAGCGCCGGCAGTTGCAGGCGCACGTCGTCGCCGTCCACCACGGCGATGCGCAGGTCCAGGCCCAGTTCGGTGGCCAGCGCGGCCAGCGCCCGGGCGCAGGCCTGCGGGTGGACGCCGCCCGCATTGCTGACCACCTTGATGCCGCGCCGCAGCACCTCGGCCAGCACCGTGCGCATGGCGCTGTCGACGAAATCGGTGGCATAGCCGGCCTCGGGGTTCTTGCGCTGGGCCGCCACCAGGATGGCCATGGTGGTCTCGGCCAGGTAGTCGAAAACCAGCACATCGATCTCGCCGCTGGCCACCAACTGGGGCGCGCCCACGCTGCTGTCGCCCCAGAAGCCGGACGCTCCGCCAATGCGCAAGGGGCGGCGGGGGATGGACGGCGGGGACGTGGCCATGCGGGCTCCTGGGCTGGACGACGGGATGGCCTGCAGCCTAGGCGATAGTCGGCAGGCTGTCTTGTGGCCAGTGGCTGACCCGGGCCTGCCGGGCCCGGGCGCCCGGCCAGATACACTGCAGAGCGCGTCGGGACAGCAGCTTGCGGCGCCCGGTCGGCCGACGGCAGGCCGGCTTTCACCCCCCAGCCCCGTGCCGCGATGCACTTGTCCCTTGCCCGCGCGGGCCGGGCGTGCCAGCCCCGCTGGCGCTCGCTGCCCGTGCCCCCTTGTCTGCCCCTGCCGCCCGCCCCATGTCCGATGCCGCCCCGGCCAAACCCGTGTTTGATCTGAAGAGCACAGCCTGGACGCTGACCGCCCTGCGCCTGCAGTCGGCCGACCTGGGCCTGCTGGTGGCCGGACTGGACCAGCGCTTCGGCGCCAGCCCTGGCCTGTTCGACGGCGACCCGGTGGTGCTCGATCTCAGCCCCTTGCGCGACAGCGCTGCCGTGCCTGATTTCGCCGCCTTGCTGCCGCACCTGCGGCGCCACCAGATGCAGCCGATCGCGGTGCAGGGCGGCAGTGCGGCGCAGATGGCAGCAGCGCGCTCCGCCGGCCTGGCCGAAGCCCTGGACGCCGCGCCGCCCGCAGCCCGGCCAGTTGCCGCCCCGGCCGACATTGCGGTGCGCGAGGTGGAGGTGTTGCGCGAGATCGAAGTGCTGCGCGAGGTGCCGTGCGC
The DNA here is from genome assembly GCA_043756825.1 of Betaproteobacteria bacterium. GTDB lineage: Bacteria > Pseudomonadota > Gammaproteobacteria > Burkholderiales > Burkholderiaceae_C > Pseudaquabacterium. Next base: position 2,299 of record JAYUQJ010000176.1, read on the forward strand.
CGGCGTGCCGACGATGGTGGTGGACAAGCCCTTGCGGTCGGGTCAGCGCGTCTACGCGCGGGGTGGCGACCTGGTGGTGCTGGCGGTGGTCAGCTTTGGCGCCGAGGTGATCGCCGACGGCAACATCCATGTCTATGCGCCCCTGCGCGGGCGGGCCATTGCCGGCGCCCGGGGCAACGCTGGCGCGCGCATCTTCAGCACCTGCCTCGAACCGCAGCTGGTGTCTATCGCCGGCATCTACCGCACCACCGAAACCCCGCTGCCGGCCGCCGTGCTGGGCCGGGCTGCCCAGGTGCGCCTGGACGGCGAGAAGATCATCGTCGAGCCCTTGACGTCATGAAGCGCGCATGAAGGTCTCCAGCAAGAAGCGGCATTTCGGGCCCGCTGCCAGTCATGCGACGGCAGGCCCTGCGACCCCTAACAATCCAAAGAAAGCGAACCCGATGGCCAAGATCATCGTTGTCACCTCCGGCAAGGGCGGGGTGGGCAAGACCACCACCAGCGCCAGCTTCTCAGCCGGCCTGGCATTGCGCGGACACAAGACCGCGGTGATCGACTTCGACGTCGGCCTGCGCAACCTCGACCTGATCATGGGTTGCGAGCGGCGGGTGGTCTACGACCTGATCAACGTGATCCACAACGAGGCCAGGCTGACCCAGGCGCTGATCAAGGACAAGCAGTGCGACAACCTGTATGTGCTGGCCGCCAGCCAGACCCGGGACAAGGACGCACTCAGCCAGGACGGCGTCGAGCGGGTGCTCAAGGAGCTGGCCGATATGGGCTTCGAGTACATCGTCTGCGACTCGCCCGCGGGCATCGAGACCGGTGCGCTGATGGCCATGCACTTTGCCGACGAGGCACTGGTGGTCACCAACCCCGAGGTCTCGTCGGTGCGCGACTCCGACCGCATCCTGGGCATGCTCTCCAGCAAGACCCAACGCGCGATCCAGGGCCGCGAGCCGATCAAGGAGCACCTGCTGATCACCCGCTACAACCCCAGCCGGGTGGTGGGCGGGCAGATGTTGTCGCTCGACGACATCCAGGAGATCCTGCGCATCCCGCTGATCGGCGTGATCCCCGAGAGCGAGACCGTGCTCGACGCCAGCAACCAGGGCGTGCCGGCGATCCACCTCAAGGCCACCGATGTGAGCGAGGCCTACAAGGACGTGATCAGCCGCTTTCTGGGCGAGGAGGTGCCGATGCGCTTCATTGATGCCGAGAAGCCGGGCTTCTTCAAGCGGCTGTTCGGCGGGAGGTGAGCGACATGTCCTTTCTCTCGTTCTTTCTGGGCGAAAAGAAAAAAACAGCCTCGGTCGCCAAGGAGCGGCTGCAGATCATCCTGGCCCATGAGCGCTCGGGCCGCGGCGGCTCGCGCGCCGATTACCTGCCGCAGCTGCAGCGTGAACTGGTGGCGGTGATCAGCAAGTACGTCAAGATCTCGGCCGACGACATCAAGGTCAGCCTCGAGCGGCAGGACAACTTCGAGGTGCTGGAAGTCAAGATCGAGCTGCCGGACGCGGCGCGCTGAGCCCGTCCCGCCGCATGCCCGCAGACACCGGCCCGGCGCCGGACTGGCCGCTGCCGCTGCTGGCGGGCTACCCGGCGGCGCTGCAGGCGCAGGTCCGCAGCCTGCTGGCTGCAGGCTCGCTGGGCCAGATGCTGCAGCGCGGCTATCCCGAGTTGCACCAGATCCGCACCGACAGTGCGCTCTATGCGCACGCCTCGGCCCTGAAAGCCCGCTACCTGCGTCATTCGCCGGCGCTGGCCAAAGTGGCATTCGACAACCGGCTGCAGATCGACCAACGGGCGCTTGGCACGCTGACCAGCGTCTCCCGGGTGCAAGGCGGCAAGCTGGCGGCCAAGCGCGAGCTGCGGGTGGCCGCGGTGTTCAAGGACGCCCCGGCGCAGATGCTGGACATGATCGTGGTGCATGAGCTGGCCCACCTGCGGGAGCGCGAGCACAACAAGCCCTTTTACGCGCTGTGCGAGCACATGTTGCCGGGCTATCACCAGGTCGAGTTCGATGTCCGGCTGTGGCTGACCTGGCTTGCGCAGCAGCGTGCGGC
>JAYUQJ010000177.1:0-12510 GCA_043756825.1 Betaproteobacteria bacterium
ACGCTCAGCTGCCTCGCGGCGGCCGAAACGGCCTCGCAGCCTCGCGAAGGCAGGCCTGCCACCAGTTACGCTGATAGGCGCAGCTCAAGTCCGACAGGCTCCTAGCGCCGATCTGGGCGGGTCCGACGGCGAAGGCCAACGGCCCGCGAATCTAGCGGGTTGCGGTTCGCCACGAGGGTCCAAGTCCCCGGACTGGAAACGACAGGTCATGTGGCGCTTTGTGAAATCCCCGGCAGAGCAGGCCGCCACCTGGCCCGGGCTGCGCAACGCCGGCGCGCCGGCCGGCCGATCGCCGCGTCAGGCGGCTTGGGACTGGATGCCCGACCGGGGCGGCACCGCCTGAGGCACCCGGTGCTCAAGGGGCGTGGGCAGCGTGTCCGCCGTCGTCGTGGGTGCCGGGGCAAGGCCCGCCAGGTTGATCGCATGCCGTTGCTTGCTGCCCCAGCGCGCGCCGCGGGTCACCAGGCCCGGCCAGGCCTGGGCCAGGCCGAGCAGCAGTTCGGCGGGCGTGCGGCGCATGGCCAGGTGGGCCATCACGGCGGCCAGGCGCAGACGCGGCACGAACAAGGCCCGCCACTGACCGGCATAGTCGCTGGCGATGGCGGCCTGCTGTTGGGTGTCGGGCACACGACGGGTCGACGCGCCCTCGAGCAGGCGGCTGCACAGCAGCGTGGCCGATTGCAAGGCCATGCTGATGCCATCGTCCAGGATGGGGTGGGCCTCGCCGGCGGCGTTGCCGATGCGGAACATGGTGTCGTTGGCGCGCAGCCGGATGCCCGGGGCGATCGGCCCGGCCGCCAGCCAGGGGCCCTCGCGCTGGGCGCCGCTCAGGCTGCGCCCGACGCTGCTGCACTGACGGCGCAGCCAGGCCTCGACCGCATCGCCGGCGCTGGTCAAGGGCTGGTGCTGGCGCAAGTGGACCAGCCGGTCGCGCCGCACGCAGCAAGCCAAGGTGGTGACGCCCGCCTCGGACACGACCATGCCGCCATAGCCGCCGTCCAGGGCCAGCACCGGCAGCAGGCCCTCGGGTAGCGAGCAGCCCCGGAAGTTGGCCTTGAAGGCCAGCAGATCGGACCCGGACGGCGCCGGGCGCGGCGAGGGCGGCTCGCTGGGCAGTGCTTCCCACGAGCCATGCGCTGCGATCAGCACCGGCGCCAACAGCGTGGTGCGCACATCGGCCTCGCTGCTGCGCACCTGGCAGCGCCACCGGCCCGGGCCGCCTTCGATGGACAGCAGCGACCAGGGCTGCCAAAGCTCGGCGCCGGCCTGCTGCGCCTGTTGCAGCAGCAGCAGATCCAGCAACTCGCGCGGCATCGACCGGTTCCATTGGCGACTCTCCTGGCCACCGGCGGCAGGCAGGCTGACCAGCGCGCTGGCATTGCCGCGCAAGAGTGCCACCTGCCGCAGCGGGGCGCCGGCCAGGGTGTCGAATACCGGGCCTATGCCCAACAGCTGCAGCAGCGGCAGATTGCTGGTGGCGATGCGTTCGCCGCAGACCTTGCGGCGCGGGAAGGCCTGCTTCTCGACCAGCGCCACCGACCAGCCGGCGCGCGCCAGCAGAATGGCCGCAGTCGATCCGGCCGGGCCGCCGCCGATGATCACGGCGTCAAAGTGGGAACTCAATTCAGTCTCCTTTTGGCCCGGCTGACCCGGCCACGGCTGAACAGGCTGGAAGGCTTATTCGCCGGCTGCCCGCCGGTGGGGTGCAGGGCCAGGCCCCGCTGTGGCGGGTGGAGGGGGCGGTGTCTAAGCCTTGGAAGCGCATGGCGTGCTGGGTGATGTGACAAGGGGCGCGGCATCGCACTGGCCAAGAGATGCAAGGCCACCGGTCGCGGTAACCCAGTCTGAAAGGAACTGGCCGCGTCTGTCTGTGCGTTTGCGAACCGGCGCTTGCCGGTCTGTTCGGGCCGGGCCTAGGGGCGTGGGCCGCAGAGGCCAGGCACGCGCCGAGGCAAGGCGAGCGGGGTCGCCCATGTTGCCCGTGGCCTGGGTAGGACAGCGCCGGGGTGCGCACGCGAGCCTGTCCTATGGCGTCGGGCGGGCCGGCAGCCACACTGACACCATATCAACCCTTGAAGGATCTGGCATGCAGCGCAACCGACCGGCCCACCGCACGGCCCAGCGCAACTGGCGGATGATCCTGGCCTGCACCGCGCCGCTGTGGCTGGCGGCTTGTGATGTTCGCACCCCGGTGCCGGTGACTTCCGGCGCGCCGGTGCAAGCTGCGGTAGCCGGTGCAGCGCCGCAACTGCCGGCCACACCGCCCGGCCCCGCCGGCACCTCGGTGCCTGCGGCGAATGCCGTCTTTGCCGGCACATCGGCTGCGCAGCCTGACTTGGCGGCGGCGAGTGCGCCCCAGGCGCGTGCCCCGGGGAGCATGACCACGACCGAGGCCTCCACCGCGATGCCCATGCCCGGCCAGGCCAACGACCATTCGGTACCGGTGCTGCCGCCCAAGCCGACGGTTACGCGCTGACCGGCCTGCGCCGGGCGCCAGGTCGGGCGCTCAGTCAGCGGCGTGGGCCAGGCCCAGGCGCTCCACCACTTTGCGCTCGGTCTCGTAGCCGGCGCGCAACACGCGGCCGTAGTCGTCGGGCCCCAGGTAGGCCAGCTCCTGGTCGTAGACCGCCAGCTCGGCCAGGTGCTCGGGGTCACTCATCGCGGTGCGAAAGGCCTGGTGCAGGATTTGTACGATGGCCGGCGGTATGCCAGCCGGACCAGCGATGCCGTAGGGCGAGTTGGCGACGATGCCGTGACCCAATTCCTTGAGCGTGGGCACGTTGGGCCAGCGCCTGGTGCGGTGCTCGCCGAAGGTCACCAGCAGGCGCAGCTTGCCCGAATCGACGAAGGGCGCGAAACCGTTGCTATTGACGCCCACCATCACCTGGCCGGTGGTAACGGCAATCATCTGTTCGGAGGTGCCCTTGTATGGCACGTGGATGTAGCTGAGCTTGCGTTTGCCAAAGAGTTCGTCGATCACCACATGCGGCGTAGTGCCAACCCCGTTGGTGGCGATGCTCACGGTGTCGGGTTGGGCCTTGGCGAGGGCGAACAGATCGTCCAGGCTGCGCAGACTGCTGCCGGCCGACACCACGATGCCGAAGGTCACCCCCGAGAGCTGGATGATCGGCGTGGTGTCGCGGATCGGGTCCCAGCTGACCTTGCGGGTCCAGGGCGCGCGCAGCACCGTCTGCGGCATCTGCGCCAGGGTGTAGCCGTCAGGCGCAGCCTGCTGCAGCACCGGCATCGCCAGCGTGCCGCCGGCGCCGCCGCGGTTCATCACCAGGACCTTCACCCCCAGCTGGCGCGACGTGGCCTCGGCCAGCACCCGGAAAGTGAGGTCGGTGGCGCCGCCGGCCGGCCAGGGCAGCCACAGATTGATCGGCCGCGCAGGAAAGCGCTGGGGCGCCTGGGCCAGCGCGGCGCCCCAGGCCGGCGCCAGCAGCAGGGCCTGGGCCAAGCCCAGCCAGCGCCGCCGCGAGACGGCGCCTGCGGACGGCGCACGCTGGCAGGGGGGCAGGCTCACCGCCAATCGGTGAGCTCCAGGGTCATCGTGCCGCCGATCAGGAAGGTGGATCTGGCCGGTTCGTCGCGCTGCATTCTGACCAGGCCCACGCCCTTGCAATACCACTCGGTGGTGTTCAGGGGCAGGTCGCGGAATCCCACCACCGGGTCGGCAAAGAGCTTGATCACCGCGCTGCCGGCCACCTTGATGCAGTCGTCGAAGCTGCCGGCCTGGGTATCGAGCTTCTGGCCCAGGGCCTCGATGCGGTAGGTCATCTGCACCGGCTTGTGGGTGTGCCGGATCTCGGGCGGAAAGTCGGCATTGCGGCGCAACAGATAGGTGGTGGTGGTCGCCTGCCAGCTGGTGCCCACGGCCAGCGGCATCTTCAGCACATAGCGGCTGGGTTTGTCGATCTGCGGGTCGGCTTCCAGGTCGTGTTTGCTGGCGACACGGAAGATGCCGGTCTCGTCGGCCCGCAGCCAGTAGTCCACCCCGCCATCGCTGCGCCGTCGCCAGGCCCTGCCGCCGCTTTCCAGCGACTCTTCGCCCAGGGTGGCCAGGGCCAGGGGCTCGCGCTCGCTGGTGTTGTTCTCCCACTCGCTGCGCAGTTCATAACGCCAGTGGCGGCCGGCCTCGAGCGGAAAATACGACAGGCTGGGGGGCGGACCGGAGCAGCCCACCAGCACCGTGGCGGCCAGTGTCAGGGCGGCGCTGCGGGCCGACATGTCAGGTGGCGGGCGGATCATTTTTCGGGCAGTTGCGGGGCTGGCAGGTCGCGGATCTTGACCTCCTGCTCGTCGGCGCCCGGGCGCAGCCAGCCCACGCCCTTCTTGCCCGCCTTGGGCGAGGCGGTGCCCATCTGGCTGATGCCCTGGCGGGCTTTCTTCATGCCCTCGTTGAGCAGCGCATGCAGGTCCTTGGTGTAGGGCACCTTGAAGGCCCGCGGCTGGGCCACCGGCTTGCCCTTGTCGATGGCGTTGACCCAGAGGTAGAGCGCACCCGGGGTTTTGGCGCTGGGCTCCTCGATCACCACCGCCAGCAGCGAAAAGCGCTCGGGCAGGGCATCGGGGGTGGGCCATCCGGACAGGTTGTGCGCCACCTCGTCGCCCCAGAAGTAAAGCACCGTGGTGCCCAGCACCAGCAGGCCCTTGAGCCAGGCTGGCCAGCGCGACCACAGCAAGGCCAGCGTGCACAGCAGCGCCAGCACAGCAAACGCCAGAATCAGGGCCAGGGACATGCTTCAGATCCTCTCGACCAGTGGCCTGGGCAGGGTGTTGATGTTGCTGATGCCGCCGTCGGGCAGGATGGTGAAGCGGGCAGCCGTGCCTTCGTCACCCTTGCGGGCCAGCGTCAGGCTGCCGTAGTAGGCGACCTCGGCGCGCGGGTTGACCTTGACGATGGACACGGTGCAATCCACCGGCTTGCCGTCCTTGGATTCGTAGTAATGGGCGTTGACGGTGTATTCACCCGTGGCGATGCCGCGCAGCGTCACCACCTCCTGGTTGAGCGGGTTGGTGATCTGCTTGCCATTGACCACGATGCTGTCGTTGGCCAGGCCGCGGTCGTCGCGGTCCAGGTGCATCAGCCCGGCCTCGCGGGCGCGGAACCACACGGTATTGCCGCCGGGGTCTCGCACCCACAGGTCGACATCGTTGGGGTTCAGGTCGGTCCAGGACAGGGTGATGATGTATTCGGCCTTGGCCGGGATATCGCCGGCCTTGAGCGCCTTGGGGTTCATTGCCAGCAGCGCCACGATGAAGCAGAAGACGAAGGCGATCAGCATGTTGAACAACATGTCGTAGAAAGGATCGACCTCGGCTTCGCGGGTGCGGCGGCGGCTGCGCATGGCGGGCTTGCGGTAAGCGCTTCAGCGTGATTCGCTGCGCGCAATGGAAAGCCCGGCGCGCTGGCAATCGGCCACCAGGGCGTCGGCAAAACGGTCCAGCCGCGTGAGTTGCAGGCCGAGCAGGATGTTGCCGACCAGCCCGACCATGGTGGTCAGCAGCGCGATGCCCAGGCCCTGGGTCAGGCTCTTGAGCAAGTCCTGGGTCTGGTTGGGGTCGAAGTTCTGGATATTGCCGATCTGCAGCGCCAGCACCGAGAAGCCGATCACCTTGCCCAGCAGACCCAGCTTGAGCTGGATGCCGTTGACCCACCAGGCCGTGTGGTGCGGGCCCTGCGCCATTTCCACCAGCAGGTCGAGCGGGGCGTTGTCGTCACGCGGATTGGCGCGCAGCGCGGCCAGGTACTCGCCGGCCCAGCCCTGCAGGCCGTCGCCCTGGCGCGTGGCCTGCAGCAGGCCGCGCTGGCGCTGCAGTTCGCGGCTGCGCGTGCCACACCACAGGGTGCTGCCGACGAATACCAGGATGATCACCAGGGTCAGGCCGGTGGGATCGCTCGTCAAGAGCAGCGCCCAGACCCCGCGCACGCCCAGCAGCCAGGCGCCGAAGGCCAGCATGCCGCCCAGTGCCAGCCACTCCAGCCAGATCGGCTCGATCGTGAACCCATCATCGCGGCGCCCGGACGCGCCCTTCAGGGGTTTGGAAAACAGGCTCATCGGTGTCAACCGCCGCGTTTGGTCAGCGCGCCGAAGCCGCGCTGGGGGTCATAGCCCCAGGCTGCCAGGGCGAAGCACAGGGCCAGCGTGCCCAGCACGATCCAGGGCGAGAGGCCCGGGTCCTTGTCGTACAGCGCGAAGCGCAGCCATTCCACCGCGTGGGTGAAGGGGTTGAAGCGTGCGATCTGGTAGACCCAGCCGGCGCCCGATTCCTCCAGCTTCCACAGCGGGTAGAGCGCGGTGGACATGAAATACATCGGGAAGATCACGAAGTTCATGGTGCCCGCAAAGTTCTCCAGCTGCTTGATGTGCACGCTCAGCAGCAGGCCCAGCGCGCCCAGCATCAGCGCTGCGCTCACCGCAGCGGCCAGCACCATCGGCGTCTGCGGGCCGATCACCGGCAGCGTGGTGCCCAGGGCCCAGGCCACCACCACGAACACCGCCGCCTGCGCCAGCGACAGCACCGCGGTGGCCGTCAACTTGGCAAACAGGATCCACCAGCGCGGCAGCGGGGCGGTGAGCAGCAGGCGCATCAGCCCCATCTCGCGGTCATAGACCATCGCCAGGCTGCTCTGCATGCCGTTGAACAGCAGCACCATGCCCACCAGCCCGGGCGCGATGTAGACGTCGTAGGGGATGTAGGTGTCGTAGGGCTCGGCGATGGCCACGCCGAACACATTGCGGAAGCCGGCAGCAAACACCGCCAGCCAGAGCAGCGGCCGCACGATGGCCGACACCAGCCGGCCGTACTGGCGCGCGAACTTCATCAGCTCGCGCATCACGATGGCGCGCAGGGCCTGCAAAGCGTGCGTCATGTCAGCCCCTCGTCCGACGGGTACGTCGGTCGGCCTTGCAGGCCGCGCCGAGCCATGGGCCCCGGCCCTTCGCCAGGCGCAGGCTGTCCACAGGACAGCCCACGTCCGGGCTCAGCCCCCAAGGGGATGGCGGTCCGGCTTGGGGCGGCCCGGCGCTCGGCCCGCTTGCGGCCGGCCGCTGCAATGGCGCTCATGGCCTGGCCTTGCACAGCTTCTCGGGCGCGTCGGCGCCGAGGGTGTCGAGGGCATTCGTCGGGTGCAGGATGCCGTCGGCCGGCGCGGTGGCGATCACCGCCTGGCCGTCGCTCAGCAGCAGCGGCTGGCGCAGCTGGCCGTCCCAGGCGCGGAAGCTCAGGGTCATGCCCTTGCTGCCGTCCAGGTCGACCTTGTGCAGGGCCTGGGCGAAGGCCGCCAGCGGGCCCTTGGGCACGGCCACCGCCGCAGCCACCAGCGCCTTGCCGGCCAGCCAGGCCGACCAGTCGTGCGCACCCATCGGCCGGCCGGCGGCCTTGGTCAGCCGGCGCGTCACCTGGGGCGCGCCGAAGCGCTCGTACTTGGCCGACCAGGCCAGTGCCACCAGGCCGCCGTCGCCCACCACCGGGCGGGGCAGGGCGGTGCGGTAGGGCAGGCTGGCGGCAAACTCGCCGTCGGCGTCCACCACCCACACCACGTCGTAGGGGCCGGACACGCCGGCGCTGCCGGTGAGCAGCAGCGGATTGGCCAGATCGCGCTCGCGCGGGTCGGCCGACAGCTTGAAGGGCTTGCGCGCCACCAGCTTCAGCCCATAGCGCTGGATCGCTGCGGCCGCCGCCGCGCCGCGGTCGGCGTCCTCGGGCGACTGGCTCACCAGCAGCAGCACCTGGCGCCAGTTGCGCGCCACCAGGGTCTGGGCGATGGCGTCGGCGCGCATGCGCTCACTGGGGCCGATGTGCAGCAGGTTGCGGCGGCAGTCGGCACCGCGCAGGGCGTCGCTGGCGGCGTAGAGGTTGAGCACCGGCAGCTTGGCGCCATCGGCGGCGGCCAGCGCCCAGGCGGCGGGCAGGTCGCTCAGCACGGCTGCGGCGCCGGCTTTCTCGGCGGCGGCGGCGGCGGCCCGGGCGGCGGCGGCGTCGGCCACCGCCACGGTGTCGAGTGCCAGGCTGGCGCCGGCGGCGTCCAGTTCCAGCCGGCCCTCCTTCAGCGCCACCGCCAGCGCGTCGGCCGCTGTCCCGGCCGGATGGCCCAGCACGGCGCGCTCCAGCCGGCTCCGGGCCAGCCGGCCGTCGTCAGCCGGCACCAGCAGCACCGCCTTGAATGCGGCGGCCTGGCTGGCCCCGGCCAGGTCGGCCAGGGCCAGTACGGCCAGCGCGGTGCGCCAGGGCCGGGAAGCCGTCATTCCACGATCACCACCGAATGCGGCACCCGCCCGACCTTGATGGTCTTGGTGGCCTTGGCGCTGGCGATGTCGACGATGCTCAGGTCGTCCGACAGGCCGTTGACCACCAGCAGCGTCGTCTCGGCCTTGTTCAGGGCCAGGCCCCAGGCGCGCTTGCCCACCAGTACCAGGCCGGTGGTCTTGCGGGTGGCCGCGTCGACGAAGGCCACATGGTTGGCCTTGCCCAGGCCGACGAAGGCGCGCCTGCCATCGCGCGACAAGACGATACCCACCGGCGTGATGTCGGCGGCGCGCGCGCCCTTGACGGTGAAGCGCAGGGTGTCGATCACCGCCTGGGTCTTGGTGTTGATCACGCTGACGCTGGCGTCCAGCTCATTGGTCACCCACAACTGGCCGCCATCGGGGCTGAGCGCAAAGCGCCGCGGGCGCTTGCCCACCGGGATGTTCTTGGCCACCTTGCCGCTGGCCAGGTCGATCACATGCACCATGCTGGCCACTTCGGAGGTGACGTAGACCGTCTTGCCGTCGGCCGACAGCTTCACGCCCTCGGGCTCCTCGCCCACCTTGATGGCGCCGGTGCGCTTGCCGCTTGCCAGGTCGACGATGCCCAGTTCGGCGTCTTCCTCGTTGGTGACATACAGGGTCTTGCCGTCGGCCGAGATGTCAAAGATCTCCGGGTCGCTGCCCAGGCCCACCCGGCGCAGCGACTTGCGGGTGGCCAGGTCGATCTGGTCGGCCTGGCCCGCATCGCCGCAGGCCACCAGCAGCGACTTGCCGTCGGGTGCCACCTGCATGTGACGCGGCCGCTTGCAGGTGGGCACGGTGCCGGTGACGGCCTGGGTCTTGAGGTCGACGATGCTGAGCGCGTTGTCCTTCTCGCTCGACACATAGGCCACGCCCTGGGCGCCGGCCGGGGCGGCGGTGGCCAGCAGGGCGGCGAGCAGCAGGGGCAGCAGGGGGCGGCAGGCGGTCATGGTCTCGGGCGGGCGGGGTGTGAAGGCGAGCGGGGGGAGGGGCACGTCGACGCGCTTGGCGCCGCAGCGCCTGGGCGGCGGCGCGTCATGCCGGGGCCGGGGTGGCAGTCTGCGTGGTCGGGGCTGCGGTGGCGCGCAGAAAGGCCTGCTCCAGCGTGCCGCCGCCGAGCCGGTCGCGCACCTGCTCAGGCGTGCCGTCGGCCAGCAGCTGGCCCTGGTGCAGCACCAGCACCCGGTCGGCGGCCTCGGCCTCCTCGACCAGGTGGGTAGCCCACAGCACGCTGCTGCCGCGCTGGCGCACGTCGTCGTGCAGCGCCTGGCGCAGGTCGCGGCGGGATTTGGGGTCGAGGCCCACCGTGGGTTCGTCCAGCAGCAGCAGGCCAGGCCGGTGCAGCAGCGCGCGCACCAGTTCGACCTTGCGGCGGTTGCCGCCGGACAGTTCGCGCGCGGCACGGCCCAGGTCGGCGCCCAGGCCGGCGGCGGCGCAGCCGGCGTTCAGGCGCTCGGTGGCCAGGCTGCGCGGCAGGCCGTGCAGGTCGGCATGAAAACGCAAATTGCGCTCGACGCTCAGGTCCAGGTCGAGCGACATCGACTGGAACACCACGCCGATATGGCGCAGCGCCGACACCGCGTCATGGCGCAGCGAGTGGCCGGCGACCTGCACCTCCCCCTCGTCGGCCGCGAACAGCCCGGTCAAGACCTGGAACAAGGTGGATTTTCCGGCGCCATTGGGCCCCAGCAAGGCCGCAAAGCAACCCGGCGCCAGGCTCATCGACAGCCCTTTCAGGGCCACCCGCTCGCCATAGCGTTTGCCGAGGCGGTCGATCACCAGGCGGGGGGCTGAGAGGTTTGCGGTCATGCATCGAGTGTTGTAGCCGGTATGGGCTTGGCCGCAAACCTGCGGATTGCCCTGGGCTGGCCCGGTCCGGCGCGCAGACTGCGTCAGGGCGCCACAACGGAGGGGAGTCAGAGCTCGATTTCCATGCCGTCATAGGCCAGTGAGATGCCCTGGTCGGTGCAGGCCCGGGGCCGGGCCGGCAGCGGCGCCGGCCCGAACAGCACCTTGTGGCGCGCTGGCAGGTCGCGCAGCTGGGCCATCCAGCGCGGTTCGGCGTCGGTCGGCCCGCCCAGCCCGGGGGGGTCGAGCAGCAGGCAATCGGCGTCGCGCATCCATTCCAGCTCGGTCTGGCCCAGCCGGACCACGCCAGGGGCGCAAAACACCCGACGCCCGGTCGCCAGGTCGCGCACCGCCAGGGCGATGCTGTCACCCACCTGGGGCGGCTCGCTGGCGGCCAGGTGGGGTGGCTGGGCGGCCTGGGTGGCGATGGCGGTGAACTCCAGCGTGGGCAGCCCGTCGACCCGGAAAGATGCCACCCGCTGGTCGCCTGCCACCGGCACCACGTGCCATTGCACGCCGCAATAGTGCTGCAGCACGGGCAGCACCGGCAGCGCGTTGGTGAGTTGCTCGAACACCGCCGGCGTGGCGTAGAGCTCGATCGGCACGCCGCCGCGCAGGCTGAGCAGGCCGCCGGCATGGTCGACCTGGGCATCGGTCAACAGCATCGCGCGCACCTCGGCCTGCACCAGGCCGGGATGGCGGTCGAGCTGCAGGTCGCTGTCGAGCTGGTGGGCCACCGCCGGCGACATATTCACCAGCACCCAGTGGCCCTGGCCGTCGCCCACTGCCATCACGCCGCGCTCGCGGGTGGACGCCGTTGCGCCGGCATGGGCGCGCCGGGGCCGCAAGTGGCCGCCGCCCTGGAGGATGAGGAGCCTCAAGATCGGCTCAGCCCGGGTGTCGAGGCGGCGGGCGACGGCCTGCGCGGCAGGGGTCAGTGCACCATCGACCGGGTCGACATGCGGCAAGATGGGTCATGGTGACATTTCCTCCTGGGCTGGTGTGGTGTGCCGCCTTGGCTGCGCGAGCCTGCTGGCCAGCCTGCAGCAAGACACATGCCGTGGCCGATCGGGCCACCCCGGCGGGCCCGGGCCAGGACCGGCAGCGCCTGCGCGGTCGTTCGTGTGACAGCCGCTTCGCTGGGCGTGCCAATCTGGATCAGTGCAAACCCTTGGTTTGGCGGATCGGGTTGTGGTGGGGCCTGGTCGGGGCGCTGGGCGTGCCAGCGGCTGCGGCGTCGGCTTGCCCGGCACCGGCGCTGGAGTTCCGGCGCGTGGCGGACGGGGTGTGGTGGTTGCCCGCGGCCCGGGGTGAGGCCGATGCCGGCAACCGCGGCCAGGTCTCCAACCTGTGGCTGGTGCGCCAGGGCCGGGGTCCTCAGGCGCAACTCTGGGCCCTGGGCAGCGGTCCCAGTCCGGCTTTCGGCGCGGCCTTGGCCTGCCAGACCCGCCAGCGCCTCGGCCTCGGTCTGGCCGCGGTGATCAGCCCCTGGGCCAGGCCGGAGTCGGTGTTGGGTGTGGCCGGGGTGCTGGAATGGCAGCCCGCTGTGGATCATTGGGCCCATGACGCGGTGGCGGACGCCTTGGCCGAGCAATGCCCGCGTTGTGTCGACCGTCTGCGCCAGCGCCTGGGGCCGGCGGCAAGCGACCTGGGCGACGATCCGGTCCGCCTGCCGGGCCGGCGCCTGACGGGCGAGCAGGGGCGGCTGGGGCCTTTCCTGTGGTGGCGCTTGCCACGGTCCGAAGATCGCTGGGTGACCGTGTGGCGCTTGCGCGACCGCCCGCTGTGGTCAGCGCCCGGTCTGCTCAACGAAGGCGGTCCGCCCGATGGCCGCGATGCCGACCTGGCGCTGCTGCGCGCCAGCCTGCTGCGTCTGGCCGACCTGGCGCGCGCCGATGGCGCGGCGGCGCGCTTCTTGGGCGAGCAGGGCGGCTGGATGGGGCCGCAGGCGCCGCTGCACCAGGCCGCCTACTGGGCCGCGCTGAAGTCGGGTGTGCTGGCCGCCATGGCGCGCGGCCACGACGAGGCTGCCCCCCCGCCGCAGTTGCCGGGCTGGCCGGCAGCCTGGGCGCAGCATCCCTGGCAGGGCTTCAACTGGCAGCGCGCCTGGCGCCAGTTCGAGCCCGAATTCCTGGCTGCGCCCGGCCGCTGAGGGCCTTGCGTCCAGGCGCTCAGGCGCTCAGGCGCCGACGTTCCAGCGCAGCTTGCGGTAGATGGTGTTGCGGCTGATGCCAAGGCGCTTGGACGCCTCGGAGATATTGCCCTTGGCCGCCTCCACCGCGAGGCGGATCGCGTCAGCCGCGCGACGTCGCGCTCGTCTTCGATGATGACCACGCGGCGTTCCATCGCCGCGATGTTACCGCACAGTTACAGCGACGGGACAAGC
>JAYUQJ010000178.1:0-4321 GCA_043756825.1 Betaproteobacteria bacterium
GCACTGCCGGGTGGATTCGTGGGCGTGCACCTGGGGCTGATCGCCCTCACGGCCAGCGCCGACGAACTGGCCTCGGTACTGGCGCATGAGCTGTCGCACATCACCCGGCGCCACATTGCGCGCAGCATCGCGTCGGCCTCGCAGAACAGCACCCTGGGCCTGGTGGGCATGCTGCTCGGCCTGGTGGTGGCCAGCCGCGCCAACAGCAGCGACGCGGCCCAGGCGGCGGTGCTGGGCGGGCAGGCCGCGGTACAGCAGTCGCAGCTCAATTTCTCGCGCGACATGGAACGCGAGGCCGACCGCACCGGCCTGGCCCTGATGGGCGAGGCCGGCTTTGCGCCGGCCGGCATGGCCGGCATGTTCGACAAGCTGGACCAGTCGGCGCGCCTGAACGACAGCGGCGGCTTTCCCTACCTGCGCAGCCATCCCCTGTCGATCGAGCGGGTGGGCGAGGCACGCCAGATGGTGCAATCCACCGCCGGAGGCGTGCATGCCGAGCGCAATGCCGCGATGGCCAGCACCCTGGGTCATGCGCTGATGCAGGCCCGTGCCAAGGTGCTGATGGACCCATCGGCCCAGGCCATGCGCCGCTTGCAAGACCTGGACAGCCGCGGCGCGATGACCGCGCTCAGCCCGGCCGACAGGCTGGTGGGCCTCTACACCGGTGCCCTGGCGTCAACCCAGTTGCGCGACTTCGACCGCGCCGACAAGGCTGCAGCCGCGGCCCGCAGCCTGCTGGGCAGCGTCGGCGCGGGGTCTGACCTGATCGCCCGCCAGGCCCTGGACCACCTGGCCGTGCGCCTGGCCTTGGCCCACGCGGACCGGGCCGGTACCGCCCAAGCCTTGAGCGCATTGGCCGGCCCTGCGCGCGCCAATTTGCTGCTGCGCGCCGAAGTGGCCCTGGCCGAGGGCGAGGGTGCGGCGCTGCAGCGCAATGCCGAAGCCCTGCAGACCTGGGTGAGCGAACACCGCGACGACGCCACGGCCTGGCAGCTGCTGTCGCAGACCAGCCAGCAGTTGGGCCAGCGCTTGCGCGCCTTGCGTGCCGATGCCGAGGCCCAAGCCGCACTGGGCAACCTGCCCGGGGCCATCGACCGCCTGCGTGCCGGCCAGCAGCTGGCGCGCCGCGACGGCGCAGAGGCGCGCGTCGATTTCATCGAAGCCTCGGTGATCGACGCGCGCTTGCGCGACCTGCAGGCCCAGCGCCGCGAGCTGATCGCCGATCAGCGCCGGCTGGGTGGCGCTGCGCGCAATCCGGCGCCCGAGTGAGGCCCGCGCTCGGTCTCTCAGCCCTCGCTGCGGCTGAAGAGGCGCTCGACCGCCACATCGATCACCATGCTGCACAGGCTGTAGATCACCGAGCCGATCAAGGCGGCACCGAAACCGGTGACGTTGAAGCCGTCCAGAACGCCCGCTGCGGCCCAGAACATCAGGGCATTGATGACGAACAGGAACAGCCCCAAGGTGACCACCGTCACCGGCAGGGTCAGCAGCACCAGCAGCGGACGTACCAGGGTGTTGAACAGGCCCAGCACCAGAGCGGCCACCAACGCCGCGCCAAAACTCGACAGGCTCACACCGGGGTAGAGATGCGCCACCAACAGCAGGGCGGCGGCCAGCAACATCCAACGCAGCAGCAGTTTCATGGCATCAAGCATAGCGCCACAGGCCAGGCCCGGCCCCTCCCTGGCTGTACCGGTGACGGTATGCCCGCAAACCGCCTGCCGCGCCCAGGGCGGCGCTTTGCCACCACGGGGCCTGGCCATGAGGCGCAGGCACGACAAAAGCGGGTTTCACAGGGCCATCCAGCCTGTTTTACGAGGGAAACCCGCTTCTCAGCCCAGGTCACTGGCATTACCATGCACAGCACGGCGGTCTTGAGAGAAACGAGGGTTCATGCAGCCCTTGGCCCAGGCCACCGCACATCAACCACTCTCGTGATGGAGAAGCTATAAATGGCAACTGCAAAGAAGGCCGCGCCGGCCAAGAAGGCCCCGGCCGCGAAGAAGACGGCACCCGCCAAGAAGGCCGCTGTGGCCAAGAAGGCGGCACCCGCCACCCAGCCAGCCGCAGCCGCCACGCCGGCTGCGGCACCGGCCAAGAAAGCCGCTGCAAAGAAAGCCGCGCCGGCCGCCAAGCGCACGCCCAATGCTGCCTTCATGAAGGCCATGACGCCCAGCGCCCAGCTGGCAGCGATCATCGGCGACAAGCCGGTGCCACGCACCGAGGTGACCAAGAAGGTCTGGGAATACATCAAGAAGAACGGCCTGCAGGACAAGGCCAAGAAGACCATGATCAACGCCGATGCCAAGCTGAAGGAGATCTTCAAGCAGGCACAGGTCTCCATGTTCGAGATGACCAAGCTGATCAACTCTCACCTGAAGTGAGCGACGCGGGGCCGTTGGCCCCGTCAAGCCGCAGCGCAAGCCGGCCACTGGGCCGGCTTTGTCATTTCTGGCGCCTGCTGCGCTGCCCGCACGCCACAGGTGGCGGCCTCAAAGGTGGCGCGACGGCAGGTCGCCCAAGGCCTTGGCACACGCGTCGCGCAGGCCGTCGGTCGCGTCGATGTGGGGCAAGAGGCCGGCCATCAGGTCGGCCTCGGCCTGGGCGGCGCCGGGATCGTGCGCCGCGTGGTGGGCCCGGGCCAGGGCTCAAGCCACCAGCCGGCGCTGCAGAAAGTCGAGCCGGTCCTGGCCCCAAAACAACTCGCCGTCGACCACATAGGTCGGCGCGCCAAACACGCCCAGGGCGATGGCCCGGTCGGTGTTGGCCTGGTAGGCCTGCTGGGCGGCGCCGGCCCGCGCGTCATCGGCCCGGGCCGAATCCAGGCCGCACTCGGCCAACAGCGCGGCCAGCGTGTCGGCGTCGGCGATATTGCGCTCCTCGACCCACACCGCCCGCATCACGGCGCCGGCCAGGGCCAGCGCGGCGGCGTCGCCGTCCTGCTGCTGCACCGCGACGATCAGGCGCGCCGCATCATCGGCCGGCACCGGGAAATGCCGGGGCTGGACGTTCAGCGGCAGGCCCAGGTGCTTGCTGAAGCGCGCCAGTTCCACCAGCCGGTAGGCCTGGCGTTGCGGCGCCCGCTTGGGCAGGGGCAGGCCGCCCGACAGCGGAAAGATGCGGCCCAGGTCGGCGGGCAGCACCTGGATGCGGGCACCCGCTGCGGCAGCGATGGCCTGCAGGCGCGGGTGGCCCAGGTAGGTCCAGGGCGACTGCGGGGCGAAGTAGTACTCGATGACCTGGCTCATGGCGGGGCTCCAGCGGGCTGCGGCGCAGTGTAGGGCGGCGCGCGGCGACGGCTCAACCGCCTGCGGCCAGCACGGCCTTCAAAAAGCGCCCGGTGTGGCTGCCCTCACAGGCCGCGATCACCTCGGGCGGCCCGACCGACAGCACCCGGCCGCCACCGGCGCCGCCCTCGGGCCCCATGTCGATCACCCAGTCGGCGGTCTTGATCACGTCCAGGTTGTGCTCGATCACCACGATGGTGTTGCCGGCGTCGCGCAACTGGTGCAGCACGCGCAGCAGCAGCTCGATGTCGGCAAAGTGCAGGCCGGTGGTGGGCTCGTCCAGGATGTAAAGGGTGCGGCCGGTGTCACGCTTGCTCAGCTCGAGCGCCAGCTTGACCCGCTGTGCCTCGCCGCCCGACAGGGTGGTGGCACTCTGGCCCAGGGTGATGTAGCCCAGGCCGACATCCAGCAGCGTCTGCAACTTCTGGTTCACCACCGGGATGGCGCTGAAGAATACCGCCGCCACCTCCACCGTCATGGCCAGCACCTCGTCGATGGTCTTGTCCTTGTAGCGGATGTCGAGGGTTTCGCGGTTATAGCGCTGGCCCTTGCACAGGTCGCAGGGTACGTAGATGTCCGGCAGGAAATGCATTTCCACCTTGATCAATCCGTCACCCTGGCAGGCCTCGCAACGCCCGCCGCGCACGTTGAACGAGAACCGCCCTGGGCCATAACCGCGCTCGCGCGATAGCGGCACCTGCGCAAACAGTTCGCGGATCGGCGTGAACAGGCCGGTGTAGGTGGCCGGGTTGGAACGCGGCGTGCGCCCGATCGGCGACTGGTCGATGTCCACCACCTTGTCAAACAGGTCGAGGCCGTCGATGCCGTCGCAGGCCGCGGCTTCGAGATTGCTGCCGTAGAAATGCTTGGCCGCGGCGGCGTACAGGGTGTCGTTGATGAGCGTGGACTTGCCGGAACCGGACACGCCGGTGACGCAAGTAAAGAGCCCGGCCGGAATGGAGGCGGTGACGGCCTTCAGGTTATTGCCGGTGGCGCCGCGGATGACGAGCTGCTTCTCCGGATTGTTGGTT
>JAYUQJ010000179.1:0-4320 GCA_043756825.1 Betaproteobacteria bacterium
CGGGCTCAGAGACTGAGAGGATTTCGAGCGTGACCGAGCAACACCACAAAACGTGCTCGATATAGGCGCAAAGCGCAGCCATAGCCCGGGCTATGGCGAACATTTGCAACGACGAGCGGGTGCGTTTTGGGGTGGTGAGCGGGCATGATCGAAAAATTCTCGGTCTCTCAGGCCGGAAACACGCCGGTCGACAGGTAACGCTCACCCCGATCGCAGACGATGAAGACGATGGTGGCATCGCGCGCCTGCTGTGCGATCTGCAGCGCCACCCAGGCCGCGCCGGCGGCGGATATGCCGGCAAACAGACCCTCCTGGCGGGCCAGCTTGCGCGCCATGTCCTCGGCATCGGCCTGGCTGACCAGCACCAGCTCATCGACCTGGGCCGGATCGTAGATGCGCGGCAGGTAGGCCTCGGGCCACTTGCGGATGCCGGGAATGCGCGAGCCCTCGGCCGGCTGCGCGCCGACGATGCGAACCAGGGGGTTCATCGACTTGAGGTAACGCCCCACGCCGGTGATGGTGCCGGTGGTGCCCATCGCACTGACGAAATGGGTGATCTGCCCGCCGGTCTGCTGCCAGATCTCGGGCCCGGTAGTCTCGAAATGCACCCGCGGGTTGTCGGCGTTGGCGAATTGGTCGAGCACCCGCCCCTTGCCGCTGCGCGCCATCTGGTCGGCCAGATCACGGGCGTATTCCATGCCGCCCGAGCGCGGGGTCAGGATCAACTCGGCACCGAAGGCCTTCATGGTCTGGGCCCTTTCGATCGAAAGGTCCTCGGGCATGATCAGCACCATGTGATAGCCCCGGATCGCCGCCGCCATGGCCAGCGCAATGCCGGTGTTGCCCGACGTGGCCTCGATCAGGGTGTCGCCAGGGCTGATATCGCCGCGCTCCTCGGCGCGGCGGATCATGCTCATTGCCGGCCTGTCCTTGACCGACCCGGCCGGGTTGTTGCCCTCCAGCTTGCCCAGAACCACATTGCCCCGGGTGTCGCCAAGCGCCTGAGGCAGGCGTTGCAATTGCACCACTGGTGTCTGGCCGATCACGTCTTCCAGGGTGGGATAGCGGGGCGGGGTCGGGGCGCTGGGCATGAACGGGATTCTCCTCACCGGCCATTGTCTCAGCGCCCGACGGGCGGCGCTGAACCCGCGTGACATAATCGAAAAACACGTAGCGCCCATCCGGCGCAACCGCCCGCGTGACGAAATCGGTAGACGTAGCGGATTCAAAATCCGCCGCCGCAAGGCGTGCCAGTTCGAGTCTGGCCGCGGGCACCACCCCCCAGAAAACATGCCCAACCTGCCCCCGGCCACCAAGGCCCTGATGCTGGCCTGCGTTGTCGTGTACTGCGTGCAATTGCTGCTGCCGTTCATACCGGTCGAGCCACTGCTGGCTTTGTGGCCGCTGGGCAGCGGCCGCTTCTGGCCCTGGCAGTTGATGACCTACGCCGTGCTGCACGGCGGGCTGGCCCACCTGATCTTCAATATGTTGGGGCTGTGGATGTTCGGCCCCGACGTCGAGCGCCTGCGCGGCCAGAAGCGCTTCTTGCAGCTGCTGGCCGCCAGCGTGCTGACCGCCGCGCTGGCGCAGTTGCTGGTATCGATGCTGATGGGCTCGCGCTCGCCCACCATCGGCGCGTCGGGCGCGATCTTCGGCCTCTTGCTGGCCTATGGCATGTCATTCCCCAACCGCCAGTTCGACCTGATCGGCTTCCTGCCGATGCTGTTGATGATGATCCCCAACCAGTTTCTGAACATGGTCGGGCTGGTGTTGTTCGTGGTGCTGCTCACCAACCGGGGCGGTCTGCCGTTTCTGCGGCCGATCCCGATCCGCGCTTCGGCCATGGTGGGCATCTATGGGGTTCTGGAACTGGTGCTCGGGGTCACCGGCACGCAGGCCGGCGTGGCCCATTTCGCCCATCTGGGGGGCATGCTGGGGGCCTGGCTGATGCTGCGATGGTGGCGCGGCAAACTGCCCTTTGGCGGTGGGCCGCGCACCCGCCACTGAAGCAGACCGGGCCCGGCGCAGCGCCGCCGAGGTCGACTTGCCTCTGAACACCCCGGGTCTTGCAGGGCTGTCGGGAAGCGATCATGCTGCAACTTGCCAAAATCTGGGAGCAGTGCCATGTCGCCCCGAAACAGTGCATCGTTTGCTCTTGCACTCAGCCGCGCCAGCGGTACCGCTGCCCGTCCGCGGCAGCGAGGCCGGCGGATTTGGCACAGCACCTGGCTGGCGGCCCTGCTCGCCAGCGGCGCCCTTGGCGCGATGTCGCCTGTGCTGGCCCATCCTTCAGCGGCGGCGCCGGTCACGGCGTCAGCGCCGGTCGAGGGCGACCTGGTGCGTCAGTCCCAGGCCTTGCAGCGGGCCAGCCGCGCGGTGATCGGCCTGCAGGTGTCGGCCCTGAACGATGCCCGATCGGCCAAGACCCTGGGGCAGTCGCGCAGCGGGTCGGGCGTGGTGATCGGCGCCGATGGCCTGGTGCTGACCATCGGCTACCTGGTGCTGGAGGTCGACCAGGTGCAGCTGGTGCTGGACAACGGGCGCAGCGTGCCGGCGCGGGTGCTGGGCTATGACCAGGCCACCGGTTTCGGCCTGGTGCAGGCCCTGACACCGTTGGCGCTGACGCCGGCGCCGCTGGGCCGGTCCGGGCGCCTGGCCAGCGCCCAGCCGCTGATGATCGTCACCGGCGGCCAGGACGGCGATGTCAGTGCGGCACAGCTGGTGGCACGGCGTGCGTTCTCGGGCTTCTGGGAGTACCACATCGAAGGCGCGCTGTTCACCGCCCCGGCGCGGCGCGACCACAGCGGTGCCGGCCTGTTCAACGCCGAGGGCGAGTTGGTGGGCATAGGCTCGCTATTCGTCAGCGACACCGCCGACACCGCCGATGCCAGCGACGCGCCCCGATCCAGGGTGCCCGGCAATATGTTCGTGCCCGTGGACCTGCTGCCACCCATCCTGGACGATTTGCGCCGCCAGGGCAGCAGCGCCGCCAGTCGGCGTGCCTGGCTGGGCCTGAATTGCGTCGAGCAGGGCGGCCGGCTGCAGGTGGTGCGCGTCACCGACGACAGCCCGGCCGATGTGGCCGGGCTGCAGGCAGGCGACCGGATCCTGGGCATCGACGGCACCGAAGTGCGCGCGCTGTCGGTCCTGTGGCAATCGCTGTGGGCCGGCGGCGCGCCGGAGCGGGAGGTCTCGCTCGACATCGAGCGCAACCAGCAGCGGCAGACCGTCAAGGTCTTCAGTGTCGACCGGGCCAAGACCCTGAAGCGGCCCCAGGGCATCTGAGGCGCGGCCGGTTTCAGGCCAGCAAGCCCTGCTGCACCGTGGGATAGCGCAAGCGCAGGCCAAGCTCCCGCGCCAGGCGGTGATTGAGCAGCCGGCGCGACTCGCTCATGAAGCTCAGCTGCATCGGCGACAGGCTCAGCGCTGCGTCCGCCCGCCCGATGCGCGGTGGGCGGGCCAGCCCGCACAGATCGGCCGCCAGGTCGAAATAGTCGCCCATGCGCAGGTCGGTGTCGTCGCAGACATGGACCACCCGCTGCGGCAGGCCGCGCCACAACGCCGCCACGCAGGCCCGGGCCAGATCGTCGGCATGGATATGGTTGGTGAACACGTCGTCGGCCGGCAGCAAGACCGGCATGCCGCGCGCCAGCCGGTCGCGCGGGTGGCCGCCGGGTCGGTCGGCGGCATAGATGCCGGGGATGCGCAGCAGCGTCACGGTCACGCCATGCCGCCGGCCGAAGTGGCGCAGTTGCCGCTCGGCATCCACCCGGCGTCGGCCCCGGTCGGTGGCAGGCGCCACCCTGCGGGTCTCGTCGAACAGGGCGCCACCGGTGTCGCCGTAAACCCCGGTGGTACTGGCATAGACCAGGCGCCGCACCCGCCCGCTGCGGGCCAAGGCCTGCAGCAGGTGGCGGGTGCGGGTGTCGGCCACCCCGCTGCCGGGCGGTGGCGCCAGGTGCAGCACCCTGTCGGCCAGCGGCCCCAGGCGCCGCAGGCTGGCCGGCTGGTCCAGATCGCCCCACAGCGGCAGCGCGCCGGCCGCGCGCAGGCTGGCCAGGCGCTGAGGTGTCGAAGTCAGGGCCAGCACCCGGCAACGCCCGGCCAGCAACTTCAGCACACGCAGGCCGATGTCGCCACAACCCACGATCAACAGCGTCGGCAGGCCGCCGGGCACAGGCAGGGGCTGGGGCATCGCGTGGGGTGGGGTTGGATTGGGTGCGCAGGCGGGCCGCCGCTGCGCTCAGGGCAGAATCAAGCGTCAGTTTACGGTCCTGCCCGTGGCCGCTGCCGCTGCCGCTGCCGCTGCCGCTGCCGCTG
>JAYUQJ010000180.1:0-12447 GCA_043756825.1 Betaproteobacteria bacterium
GCATCCGACGAACGCGGTCGTGCCATGGCTGACTCCAGTCGTGAGCAACAGCTCAGAGCATGCCACAGATAGGCTCATCTTGAACGCTCGTTAGAATTAATCCCCTCGAATTCGGGGCTGGTCTGTTGGCAGCGAACGCCTACCTAGTGGCCCTGCCCGCCGTCTTAATCCCCTCGAATTCGGGGCTGGTCTGTTGGCATCGTCATCGCGTGGCCCGAAGAACACGACGAGTCTTAATCCCCTCGAATTCGGGGCTGGTCTGTTGGCTGGATGTAAAGGCGCGCATTGCGCCAATGGGGTCTTAATCCCCTCGAATTCGGGGCTGGTCTGTTGGCCGCCGGCCGCAACCCGCACGGTGACGCCATCCCCGTCTTAATCCCCTCGAATTCGGGGCTGGTCTGTTGGCTGGCCCCCAAGGCCGCCGCGGTGTTCATCCGCGGTCTTAATCCCCTCGAATTCGGGGCTGGTCTGTTGGCTGCACCTGGTGCCGGCCGCGCGTGACGCATTGTCTTAATCCCCTCGAATTCGGGGCTGGTCTGTTGGCGGCAAGTGACGCTGGCCCGCAAGCGAGGCCGCGTCTTAATCCCCTCGAATTCGGGGCTGGTCTGTTGGCACCCAGGAGGCGGCGGATGCTGCGGCCTCTCAGTCTTAATCCCCTCGAATTCGGGGCTGGTCTGTTGGCTGAACACGAAAGATGCAACCTGCTGCGGTTTCGGTCTTAATCCCCTCGAATTCGGGGCTGGTCTGTTGGCGCTGCACCAAGGCCCAGCGCGAGAAGTTGGAGGTCTTAATCCCCTCGAATTCGGGGCTGGTCTGTTGGCCGGCGACCGATGACCAGGACGCCGGCATGGTGTCTTAATCCCCTCGAATTCGGGGCTGGTCTGTTGGCCAGTTTCGAACCACACTGGCGGTCGACGCGAGGTCTTAATCCCCTCGAATTCGGGGCTGGTCTGTTGGCGGTGGTCAATCCCTGATCGATTTTTTGGGTGCGTCTTAATCCCCTCGAATTCGGGGCTGGTCTGTTGGCCCCGACGCTGATCCAGAAGCTGCGCCACCGTGTCTTAATCCCCTCGAATTCGGGGCTGGTCTGTTGGCCCGAGCTTGAGTGTCATGATGATGTGATGCTGCGGTCTTAATCCCCTCGAATTCGGGGCTGGTCTGTTGGCATCGTTTCCGGGGTGTTGTCATCCCGCGTCTTCTGTCTTAATCCCCTCGAATTCGGGGCTGGTCTGTTGGCCGCGGACCTTGGCAAGGTCGGGAAGATTCTCGGTCTTAATCCCCTCGAATTCGGGGCTGGTCTGTTGGCCCATGGGCAGCCCTTCCCGCAGTACGAGCCACGTCTTAATCCCCTCGAATTCGGGGCTGGTCTGTTGGCGCACCTCTCGCTTCTCTCGCCTCTTGCAGAGCGTCTTAATCCCCTCGAATTCGGGGCTGGTCTGTTGGCTCCGAAGCACCGACTTATCGTGTCCTGACTGTGGTCTTAATCCCCTCGAATTCGGGGCTGGTCTGTTGGCCACAAACTGGCGCAAGACGATGCCGCCCGCCGTCTTAATCCCCTCGAATTCGGGGCTGGTCTGTTGGCATGGTAGATGGCGACATCGGAGACTACCGCGACGTCTTAATCCCCTCGAATTCGGGGCTGGTCTGTTGGCTTGATCGCAGAGCGCGATAGGTTGCGTGAGGCGTCTTAATCCCCTCGAATTCGGGGCTGGTCTGTTGGCCTGTTGATGACGGCGACCGGTTCGCGCCGTAGTCTTAATCCCCTCGAATTCGGGGCTGGTCTGTTGGCGGCTTTGGCCGATTTTCGTTGATCCGACAGGCATTTGGCGTGGGGTTTGCCATTGCAGTCGGGGTCGCTCAAGCTGAGGGCTCGGCGACTGGTTCGATCACGACCGACCCGCCCAGCGACAGGCGGGCTGTCAGCAGTCGGGCGGCGTGGGTTGCGCTAAGGCAGATGCCGTCGGGCCATTGCTGTGCGCCAAGACTCCATACAGTGCAGCTGGCCGGCAGGTGGTAGGCACGCAAGTCGTCTTCTCGTTCGTCGATCAAAAGGCGCAGGCGCGCCAGCAGCCGCTCGATCTGTTCGTCGTTGGCCTCGACGGTGAAGGCTGAGTACTGCGCGGGCACGCCCTCTTTACGCAATTCACGGTGCACGCGACGCAGTCGGCGTGGCTGGCAGATGTCGTAGGCCACGAGCCAGGCCTTTTGCTGCTGCCTCATGTCAAGCGCTCCCGCAGGTGATGCTCAAGGCTGCCGGCCAAGTCGCCGCAGCAACGGTGCAGCACCGCAGTGTGGCGTTCGATGGCCGCCGCCGCAAATTGGCTGGGCGCGGCTTGCAGCAGGGCCATGGGCGCCGTGGCATGCAGGATGCAATGCAGTTGCCATTCCATCAGCTCGCTGAAGGTGCGTGCCAAATGCAGGCCTTCTCGGGCGTAGCCGATCAGTGCGGGGTCACCGAGAAGGCCGTGAAGGCGCTCGGCTACCAAGGCGGCATTGGCGCGCTGCAACGCCACCAACCAGCCGCGCGCGGGCCGGCCGATGCGCGTTCGATGCAGGTTGCACAGGTGTGAACGAACGGCGGCTGGTTCGAGCACCAGGTTCACGGTGTTCATGGCGCGCAGTGCAGCCATCATTTCGCGCCGGTGGCTGGCTTCAAACCAAGTGTCGATGGTGCTGGCCCAGCAGGGCTGGTCCAGCGCTTCGCGCAGAAGGCAGTCCAGCGTGGTTTCGCGCTTGCGGGGGCCAAAGCACCAGCCCACGGTTTGACCTGCGGCGTCGTGAAACAACACCGGGATTCCCGCGCGCAGGCAGGCCAACAGGGCTGGCGTACTCCACTGCGCGTGACTGGGGGTGATGACACGCGCCAGGCGCTGCAGCGGGTACAGGCTGCGCGCGCGGCCGGGGGCGCTGACGTGCAGCGCGGGGCCGTCGTCCAGGCGCACTTGCCAGGGCAGCGCGGTGTCCAGGTACAGGGGCCGGATCACAGGCTCACCTCCAATTGGGTGGCGGCAGC
Source organism: Betaproteobacteria bacterium (assembly GCA_043756825.1). Lineage (GTDB taxonomy): Bacteria > Pseudomonadota > Gammaproteobacteria > Burkholderiales > Burkholderiaceae_C > Pseudaquabacterium. Next base: position 3,014 of record JAYUQJ010000180.1, read on the forward strand.
GTCTTGGGTGTGTTCGTCGTCGGCCCAGCCGTCTTCGCTGGGCAGTTCTGCGGCGTCAGCCAGAACCCGGGCGGCTAGGCGGGCGTGTCGGCGCAGCGCGGCACCGCAACGCTTTTGCAGCGGTTGCACGGCTTCGTAGAAGTGGGCTCGGGCGGCTTTTCCCATCAAGCAGGCGCCGGCACCGTCGCGGCCAAAGTGCTCGGGGCGCAGTTCACGGCTGCGAAACTGCTGCCAGACCCAGGCGTCTATGCGTGCGCGCCAGGGTTCCACCAGGTCGCAAGCCAGTGAAGCGCGGCCGTGTGATGGCGTGTGCAAAAAGCCCACCATCGGGTCCAGGCCCGCGCCCCAGCAGGCCTGCACAGCTTGCGACTGCAGCAGCGTGTAGCCCAGCGACAGGCAGGCGTTGACGGGGTCTGGCGGCGGGCGGCGGCGCCGGCCTTCAAAGCCGAGTACGGGTGCGAACAACTGGACATAAGCCTTGAAATAAGCGGCAGCACCCGCGCCCTCCAGCCCACGCACGCTGGCGCGGTCGGTGGCTTGGGGCAGGCTCTTCAGCACACGCTGAAGGGTTGCGATGGCGTCAGTGAGCGGCTTGCGCAGGTCTGCCCGCTCTTGCAATGCGCCTTGCAGCAGACGCTGCTGAGCGCGCAGCTTGACGCGCACCACCTGACGGCTCCAGGCGGTGGCCCAGGGCTCGTCAGACACCCTCTGGCACTGCGCGATGCGGGCGCGGGCGTCGTTGGCGGGGGCGCCAAGCAGATGTGCCACACGCTGGCCACCACGCCCGCCCAGCGCCACCAAGCCCACGCCTTCGTCGGCCAAGGCAGCCAGTGTGGCGCTGCTCAGTTGCGTGTCGGCACGCAGCACCACGCGGTCCAGCAGGCGGGCTGGCACGGTGCGCAGGCGTTCGCCGTCAGCGCGCAGCTCAAGCACGCCGTCACGCAGATTCAGGCTCAGGCCCTGGCGGTCGATGTAGAGGGTGCCCATGTGTGTTGACCCGGCTTCAGCCCTGGTAGAAAAATTCGCCGTCCTGGGGGCGCACTGCCACGCCCAGGGTGTGCACGCTGGCGCGCGGGTCCAGCCGCACAAAGACCACGCGGTCTTCAGCCGGGTCGATCAGGCCTCGCAGCGTGGCCATGGCCTGCTGCAGTTCACCGGCCGTCAGCCAGCATTCATGCAGCGACTTCTGGCCGCCAATGGCGTGTCCCTTCACCGCCTTCAGCGCACGGCTGCGGCGCCGGGCGCTGGCGATGTCGTAGCCGATGAGAAAGAGGTGGCGCAGCATGTTGGCGGGCAGGGGTTGCAGTGACGTTGGGTGTCACTGTAGGCACTGCGGCGCCAATGGCGGGGGTTGGCAAGCTTGTGGGGCGGCCGCATTGCAGTGCCTACCGTTTTGTCAACCGGACTTTGATTTCGCTGCGATCTGTGCCAGTGGCTTGGCCAGCCGACGAAGCTCTGTTGCCAGTGAGGCTGCTGATGCAGTGGAAGTGGCTGCAGCCTTGGCACGCTCGGACTGATTGCCGCTGGCCGTGCCATGGGCGAGCATGTTGCGAATGTCGGACAGCGCCCGAAACTCGGCGCGGTCCTTCAGCCTCTCCCGTGCTGTCTCGCGTTGTATATGGTCGTTGCCGTCGAGGCGTTCGCCGAAGCAGGCGGCGCTGACGACAGATTCCTGAAGGTAGATTGCAGCGCGAATGAAGTCCTTTCGGGCCAGGTAGGCCTCAAACAATTCCCACTCCCTGGCGTCGCGGCGGTCCTTGCGCGCCCATGCAAGCCGCTGGCCGAGCTCAGCAGCGAACAGGCGTGTGGCGCCACCCAGATGCTCAATAGAGCCCAGCAAAGGCGTGATCTTGGCGCGCGCTTCCGCTGAATTCGTGACGCGCTCAAGATGCGCTGCATGGGCAAGCTGGTCTGCTTCTTTTGCTTCCATGCCGTCGTGTTGCAGCAGCGTTGCAAAACCGGCGTAGTTGCCACTGGCGTCGTGGGCCGCGAAGGCCTCGATCCAGTCGAGCATGCGCAGCAGGCCGTCGAGTTTGACCACGGGCGTGATGCCTTGTGCAGTCATGTCGAGTGCGCCGTAGTAGATGTCGATGACGACGGCCTTGCGCACATGGGCCAGGTAGCGGGCGGCCACCAGCGCCAGCATGGGTAAGTGGCGAAAGCCGTGCGTGATGTCAAGCACCACGTGCTCGCCTTCGGCGACACGCGCCGCCATGTCGGACAGCAGGAGCGTTTGTTCGGTCTCGTCGCGGCAGTAGGGGATGAGCACCAGTTCGGCGCCCAACATGGCGCCTCGTTTGCACGCCGAAGTGCGGTCCAGCAGAGACTGAGTTACATCGCCTCGCTCGGCAGCCTCGCCCAGTTCGCTCCATTCGTCAGATTCGACGTCAATGTCGAGCACATCCCACATGCTGCCCGCAGTACCCAGTAAGAGTGTGCGCTGCGGGCGCAGGCGTTGCATCAACGCCGCCCCGAAAAACGTTGTGTGCACCACCTGTCCGTCGGCGAATTGATAACTTGCCCGCTGATAGCCCGTGGCGGAGTTTTTGCGGCTCTTGCCAAGGAAGCTGATCAGGGTGGTCATGCAGGTTCCTCAATGCGGTAACGGCCAAGGCCAAAAGTGGCGTTCTTGCCGACATGCAGCCATTGCCCCAAATGCAGCAGCGGCCAGAAGGGGGCCAGGTCGCCGTGCAGCGTCCAGCGGCCGACGGCGCCGCCCAGCACCATGCGCTGCTGCTGGCGGCTCGACTGGCGCGTCCAGTCGCGCCAGTTGAACTGCGCGTCACCGCAGATGGTGGCGGCGTGCGCACTCAGTGCTGCGAAATCAATATCCAGCGAGCCACCCAGTTGCAGTTCAACCAGTTCGGCGACGCGGCGCAGCAGTGCCCGCAGCAGGTCTGGTGCCGTCAGTTCGCCCACGCCCAGCAACTGGCCGCCGCGCTGCAGCCGCAGAGGTGTGTCAAAGGTCAGCGTCACGCTGCTGCGTGCTGGCTTAAGCGTCGGCAATGGCAGGTGTTGGACGTGCTGCCGCAGGCTGGTTGCGGTGTTGACCAAAACGGGTTGAAGATCGCCCTCGACGAAAACGCGATCCAGGCGTGCGGTGCCTGCTTGCGGCCCAAGGCCAATCTGCAGGGCACGCCGCCAGGCCATCAGCACCAACGGCAGTTGATCGAGCGCTGGGCCGATCAGCACGGTAGAAAAGCTCAACGCGCTGCCGCAAGCATGCTCGCGCTGGCCCCAGGGCGGTGGCTCCACAACAAAGGGCAGCGGCACGTTGCTGATCTTGCGCCGCGCGTAGTCCAGCGGCGGCGGGGTCTCGAATATCGCCGGGTAGGCGCAAGTGCGGTACAGCGCGCAGGCCTTGCAGTTTTGTTCACGGGTGACGCAGGCAATTTGCTTGAGCGCATGGCCGAATGCACCGCGCAGCGCAGAGCCTGCGTACTCGGGCAGATGGATGGGTTGCTCGGTGGTGAACTCAAGCCGGTAGCGAGCGGCGGGGAAGGGTGCGGGCAGCGGCATACGGGTGCGCGCGCGGTCAGCGCAGCCGCGTCAGCAGACCAAATTCATGGCGCGCTTCGGCTAACTCGGCGGCCTCGAGCACCACGCCTTCGGGCTGGCGTTGCAGCAGTCGCAGCACCAAGGCTTGGTCGCCAGGCTGCATGCGGATGGTTTCGCGCTGGCAGGGCACCGGCACGTCCAGGCATTGCGACAAGAAGCGCGCTGTGGCGGCGTGGCCCACCGCGCTGCGCACGCCCTGTGACGCGAAGGCGCGCGCAGCCTCCAGCGCCAGCGGGCCTTCAAAGCGGTAGTCGCCGTAGCTGGTGAGGACGGGGGCGTTGAGCAGGAAGTTCACAACGCAGTCAGACCTGTTCGCTACCGTCGGCCTTCAAGTCCAAGGCCCAGGCCAGCACCTCATCAATCGTCGCCAGGGTGTGTTGACGGTCCAGCTTGCCTGGCTCCACCATGCCGTAACGCGCTTCCACGGCGTAGGGGTTGAGCGCATCGATCCACTGCGCGCCGGCTGGGACGGCAATGCCCTGTGCTTCCAACAGTTCCATCAGGTGCAGCAGGTCGTGGGTACGGGGGACTTCGGCGCGCAGCTTAGCCAAAGCTGCCTTGAGACACTTTTCACAAGCCTGCTGGGCATGAAAGCCAATGACCGTGTCAACCATGCCGGGCGACAAGTCGAGCGCTTTGCACGCTGCGACGTCCACCCCCCGCCGAGCGCAGCATCCTGGCGGCCATGGATTCAGCCATGCAGCACCTTGCCTTCCTTGAGCGCCCAGAACAGGGCCGATCCGGGCTCCTTGCCCCAGCGGTCTACCTCGCTCTGCGTGTAGACGAGCACGTCAAACGCTGCGGGCAAGCGGCGCAACAGGCGGCGCAGCCGAACCATTTCGGCGCCACGATCAGTGACCTCGTGCGCGATTACCAGCAGATCAATGTCAGATCCGGCATCGGCATCCCCGCGGGCCTGGGATCCGAACAAGATGATGCGTTGTGTCTGCGGGTCTGCGCCAAGCCGGGTGACGGCTTCGCGGATGGTGTCCGTTGTGGACATGGCTGCGGCCTGATGGGGGCTATCGTTCAGCATGTTCAAGCCTGCCCGTCGAGTTGCGTCAACCATTGTTTCACCTCCTGTTTGCGTTCTTTGTTGCCGGGCCAGGTGGTGAACTTGTAGGAATCGCGCAGGGCCTGAGCAACTTCTTTGCGCAGGGTTTCACTCTGCAGTGCCAGCGCACGGCGCAAGACTTCGGCGCGTGCCTGGTCGAAGGCTGATCCTGGCTTGTACCTGGCTTGCTTGCGCTCCTGATCGAGTTGCACGCAAAAGGCATCTATCCACATGCGGGCGGTTTCGGCCTCTCGCTGCTCGGGCGACATTTGCGACAGGCGCAGTTGGTGCGCCTGGGTGGCGGCTTCAACACGCTTCGCTTCAGCCAATTGCGCGCGCTGCTCGCGTGCGGCCTCGTCCTCGCGCATCGCGCCGTAGCCCACGGCGGTCTTCGCGCCGAAGCCCAGCCACTGGAAGGCATGCGTCAGCGCTGCGGTCAGCAACTGCTGCCAACGGCCATCACGCACCAGTTCAGGCGCCGGGTGCGGCAGCCGCGACAGAAACGACAGGTCGCACTGCACATGGAACACAAACTTGGAGCCCGGCGGCACGGTCAGGAAGTTGATCGGGATCGGCTGGCCCGATTCGTGTGGGCTGTCTCCGTCTTGGTGGTAGTGCTTCTGGTGTGGCGTCATCACTTCAACCGTTAGCGCGTCGCCTTCGAGTTGGGGCAACACGTCCCAAAACATCAGCGCGCCGCGTTGCAGTTCGGTTTCGGCGTCGGCGTCGGCATTGCCAAACAAGGCCGTGATGGCTTCATGGGTCCAGCCCTGGTTGTCGCCCCAGAGATGGTCAGCCAGCTCGCGTGCGGCCTGGCGCAGCACGCCCTTGACGCCGCTGCCGGCCAGGTAGGGCAGGCCATAGGGGTTGAGGAAGGCGAAGCCGTTTTCAAGCGGGTGCTCGTTGCCCAGGCCGGTGGCGAAGGGGGCCACGGCGACGGCGTGCAGCGTGAGCAATTGGCCTTGCGCGGCCAGTGCTGTGGCCATGGCGGATTGGCGCTCGCACAGCTTGCGGTTCAAGCCCACGAAGTAGTCGCCCATGGCCAGCACCGTTCGCAGCGCGGGTGCCTTCCCGGTGGCGGGTGAGCCGTCTTTCGCGGCTTGTTTGTCGGGTTCGCGCGTCCACGGCCCCTGAGTCCAGAGCGGCAGGTACAGGCTGAAACGATGACCCGGCGCGGTCTTGCTGAAGTCCTTGCCCAGGTAGGCCGGTGCGGCTGCTTGTCCCATCGCCGGCCTTACCTGGCTGCAGCCAATTGACGAATCCAGCGCAGGATCATCATGGTCTCTTCGGTGGCGCGCTGGTACTGCTGCGCTTTGGCGTTGAACAGTGCCTGCATCAGGCGCTCGAAGTCGGCCTGGTTGTGGCGTGGAAACGGATGCTGCGCGTGCAGCGTGGCTTCACCATCGAAGCGCTGAGCCAACCAGTCAAGCAGATGCTTCAAGAGCTGTTCGTGCTGGGCTTCATCCTTGGCGCGCAAGAAGGCCAGCGTTTGCATCAGGCCGCTGCCCATGATGAGCGCGGGGGCGCCTTTGGCGAGCTTGGTGTACTTGTCGGCTGCGGTGGCAATGCCGCTTTCGGATACGGCCCACGCGTAGGTCGCTCGTTGTTGTTCAAGTGTCGGTTTCATGGCTTCAGCCCCCCGTCATCTTCAGCATCACGAGGCCGCGCCCGGTGGTGGCGTCGCCGCCTATTTGCACCAACTTGCCGTCGAGCGCGGTGCGCAGTTTTGCCAGCACCTCGTCAGCCTCGATGTTGTCGGCCTTGCTGCGTGTTTTGCTGGCCAGCAGCGGCGCCAGCAACAGCGATTCGGGCGGCAGGTTCTCGGTGTAAAACAGGCCCGTATCCGCAGCGGTGCCGGTTTTTTCGTTGATGCGCACATGCGGCTCAACCAGCGTGGCGTTGTTGACGAAGTAGGCGAAGTCGGTGTCCGACAACACCACCAGGTCCTGCGCCAGTTTGTTGCGGAAGAATTGGCAGGCCGTATCTGCCGGCAGGGCGCGCGCAGCCAGGTCGGCGGCCAGCGCGGGCAGGGTTTGTGAGTCCTTGGCGCTGTACTCAAAGGCTTCCAGGTGCAGCTTCTTGGTGCCCGACAACAGCTCCGGGTTGGCCAGCACGCAATCACCTTCAGCCACCACGGGCACGGTCCAGTCGGTCTTGGCGCCAACCAATGCCAACAGCCGCTGAGCTCGCGCCAGCGCTTGCGGACAGGTGGCGTAGATATAGCCGTTCTTGAGGCTGCGCACCGGGAAGGCGACGAGCTGCGCGTCGCCAAAACTCACGGCACCCGCATGCAAGTCGCCACTGTCCGACGCCGGGCCGAACAGGTGGTCGATGAGTTTCGGGTCGCCGCCGATGGCCTCAAAGCCATGGCGCAGCGCGCCCTTGATGCCCGAACCCGCAAAGCTCGGGTGGCCGGTGTGGCGTTCGCGCTGGATGGGGTTGTCGATGACGCCCACCGCGTTGCCCGCGCCCATGTGGACAGGACTCACTGCGTAGAGAAAAACGGCGGCTTGGCGCTGGAACATGGCTGTCCTTGGTGGGCGAGCGGGTGGCGATGGTTGGCGCTGACTAGCGATCAGTAAGCAGCGAATGTGAAGCGGTTGAAGCCCTCGGCCATGCGTGCTGAATTCTGGTCTGCGCCGAGCCACAAGCCGTGTTCGGCAAGCTTGCGAAGCTGCTCGGGCGTGGCAACGAGTTCGTCGATCCAGTAAACGCTGCCCGTCGGAGCCACACGCTCGGCGGCCTTGGGCTGGCTGTGCGCCAGGTCCCAACCGCTGATGACTTCGGCACGCGGCACGGCCGCGCAGACCAGGCGGCCGGTGATGCCGTGCAGCGACAGATGGTGTCCGCTGCCCACGCCCGGCAGCAGCCAGCCCTGGGTGAACAGCCCCGGTGTGGTCAGCACGACGCGGCAGCGGCCGGCGCGGGCAATTGCTTCACAGTCCGGCTGCGGCGGGGCATGCAGCGCTGCCTGCACAGCCGCTGCGCGACCATCACCGCCAAAGCGCAGCATGCCGCTGCTGGGCGGCTGCGCGCCACGCACGCCCGCCAGGAAACCAACGCCCGGTGCAAAGGCCACTGCCTGCGCGGTGAAGAGCTTGCCGTCGGCGGCGCTGCGGGTGGCGGCGTCCAGGCCGATGCCGATGCGGGCGTCGAGCTTCCACAAGTCGCTGGCCGCCACCAGTTGGCGGGTGGTCGGGGTCTGCCCGGCCAGGTAAACGGCCCAGCCGGCTTGTGTCAACCAATGGCCGCTGACGGGCTTGCTGCGGACAGCTTCAGCCAACACCGGCCACATGGCCAGGGGCATGACCAGGGGGGAAGAGCGGGCCAGCCCTGCAGCAGGGGCGTGCGGCTTCAGGCGGGAGAGATGAAGTTGGCCGCCGTCATCGCGCGTCAGGACTGTGTCGGCGGGCAGCGCGTGCAGTGTTTCGACGCTGCCGCTCTTGGACTCCTTGGTCTCCTTGGTCCCCTTGGTCCCCTCAGCCCCATCAGCCCGCCGAGCGAGGTCAAAGCAGGTGATTGCAAACGAGCCCGGCTCTACCGGGGTGCCCAGCGTGGGATGCGCGACCGCGCCGCGCGCGAAGGCCGCCAAGTCAACGCCATCGGCAGCCAGCATCAGCGAGCGCAGCGCACCGGCGGCCACCGAAGGCCAGGGCGGGACCAGGCTTTCGCCATGGCTGCCGGGGTCACCAAAGAGCTTGTTGCCACGCAGGAAGAGCATGTCCAGGGGCTCGATGAAACGGTAGGTGGTGGTCATCTTCGGCTCAAGTTCCGCAGCGGGTCTCGCGGGCCAGGAATTCGGCTGCGCTCATGAAGTGCTGCAGCCAGGCCAGCGGGTCGGCGTTGTGCGCGCCCTTGTGCCCCTCATTCGGGTGTTGCTCCGGGTCGTAGGCCAAGGACGCAAGGCGTCGCGCGAGGTCAGGGACCTGGTGCTTCTTGCGCGCTGCCTCGTCGGCCTGGCGGCTGAGCTGGTAGGCCAGCAGTGTGGCCAGCATCTCGGGCTGATTTCTCGGCAAGTCTTTCAGCCAATCGAGGCTGTTGTAGACGGCGCGGCGCGAGACACCATCGTCAGCCAGAAAGTTGCGCAGGGCAGACAGCAGTGCTACCGGCTCACCCCACTTGGCAGTGACGTAAAGCGCGCCGCCCGAGCGCTTGATGATGGCCAGGCTGAACGCGTTGCGCCCGCCTTCGCCTTTTGCGCGTTTTTCTGCCGTGCGCAGTTCACGCATCACGGCAGTTAGCGGGGCCTGGTGGTGGGCGACAACGGCGCCACAACTGGCGGTGGCGCGGTGGCCCATCATGCGCATCAGGCTCCAGCCGTGCTCGGTGCTGCCCAGCATCGCAAAGCCGTTTTTCAGCGCCAGCCCTTGCCGGTTGCCGTCGGCATGCGCCGGGTCGTGGCCGGCGTAGGCGACGCGCAGGCGTTGCATGGCCGGCAGCAGGTTGGCCACCGGCAGCATGGCCAGCACATCGTCACCGCCCGCGTAGATCAGGCGACCTGGATGTTCGGTTTCAACGACATGACGCGCGACGACCAACGAAAAGTCGTTGAGCGCAGCCGAGATCGCCAGGTGGCGGTTGGGCGACATGGCGCGTTTTTGTGCGGCATAGGCGCGCAGCAGGGGTTGGTTCTGCGCATGTTTGTCGAAGCCGTCTTGCACCTTCGGATGAAAGCTCTCGCGGTAGGTGATGGCGCGATCGTCACCGCCGGCCAGCCAGGCACCCATGTGGTCACCGTCCATCAGCAGCATGCCGTAGTAGGTCTCGAGGCGGGCGCTGTCGCCGCCGTCATCGCGCAGCGTTTGGCGCACCAGCCGTTTCA
>JAYUQJ010000181.1:0-4301 GCA_043756825.1 Betaproteobacteria bacterium
ACATCGATGCAGTGATTGCTCTGGGCCGCGAAGGCAAGCGCTCTGCCGAGATCGACCCCGAGACCCACCCGCACACAGCAGCGATGGCGGCGAAATTACAGACTGACGAAGGCAAGGCCGCCTACCGGCGGCGCAAGTGGCTGGCTACAGGAAATTAAGGCCTCCGCGCAGCTAGGGATTGAGGGCTGTTCTCGGCCAATGCCAGCCCCGATATGATGCATGACGAGGTCAACGAATGAAATCGTCCCCCGTCCCCGGTCCCGGGTCCCCGGTCCCGGTAAAAGGTTGCAGACGGCAACACAGGGCGCCCATGAAGTTGCGAATCTCATTTGTTTGCAAAAAATGGTCCAACCCATGGCCATCCTATGCGCCGGCATCGACTTCGCCAAGAGCTGACCGGCTTCGCCGAGCATGACAAGGACGAAACCCGTCGCACTGCGCAGGCCCAGCCCGCATAACACGAGACAAACTCGCCACGCCGACGGCCGAGCGGCGGCCTTGCATCATTTGCGTGCCAGCTCACTCCAGGCATCAATGCCCAACAACCCCCGCCGCACCCAGTTGCACCCCACCACCCGTCAGGGGTAAGTCCGGGCTCGCCACCTGGCACGCCCTTTGCCTACCATTCCCCCAAATCCTGACCGTTCGGTCAGCAACCAGGTGATGCCGGGCCACCCAGCCGCCCGCGAATGCAGGAGCGCCCACGCGTGTCGACAGCCTCCCCCCTCCCCTCATCGCCGCCCGACGCACCGCCCGGCGCCGCCCCCGACCTGCGCGCCGGCCGCCTGCCCACCGAGGCCTACGCTCGCCACTTTGCCGACGCGGCCCCCCGCTACACCCGCAGCCAGGCCCTGGTGGAGGCCGAGCGCTGCCTGTACTGCTTTGATGCCCCCTGCGCCACCGCCTGCCCTACCGGCATCGACGTGCCGGCCTTCATCAAGCGCATTGCCGATGACAACCTGCGTGGTGCCGCGCGGGCCATCCTGGACGCCAACCCGCTGGGTGGCACCTGCGCCCGCGTCTGCCCCACTGAGGTGCTGTGCGAGCAGGTCTGCGTGCGCCATCACCTGGGCGGACACCAGCAAGGCAAGCCGGTGGAGATCGGCCGGCTGCAGCGCCATGCGGTGGATTCGGTGATGGGCCAGCCGCTGGCCGCCCTGTTCCCGCGTGGCGCCGCCACCGGCCGGCGCATTGCCGTGGTGGGCGCCGGCCCGGCCGGCCTGGCCTGCGCGGTGGTGCTGGCGCGGCTGGGGCATGCGGTGGTGCTGCACGACGCCCGGCCCAAGGGCGGTGGCCTGAATGAATACGGCCTGGCCACCTACAAGATGGCTGACGACTTTGCCCAGGCCGAGCTGGACTGGCTGCTGGGCGGGGGCGGCATCACGCTGCTGGCCGGCTGGCGGCTGGCCGGTGCTGAGCAATTGGCCCAACTGCGCGCCAGTTTCGATGCGGTCTACCTGGCCATCGGCCTGGGCCAGGTGGGCGCGCTGGGGCTGCCGGGCGAGGCCCTGGCCGGCGTGCGCGATGCGGTGGATTTCATCGCCGATCTGCGCCAGGCCGCCGACAAGGCCACGCTGCCCGTGGGCCGCCGGGTGGTGGTGATCGGCGGCGGCATGACGGCCGTGGACGCTGCAGTGCAGAGCAAGCTGCTGGGCGCCGAAGAGGTGCACATGGTCTACCGGCGCGGCCCGGCCGAGATGGGTGCCTCGCCGGCCGAGCAGCAATGGGCGCAAACCCATGGCGTGACGATCCACCACGGTCTGGCGCCTTCAGCCGTGCTGGCCGGCCTTGACGAACACGCCGGCCAGGCGGTGGCCGTGCGCTTTGCGCGCCAGGCGCCGGGCGCCGACGGCCGCTGGGCCCCCAGCGGCGGCCACCAGACCCTGGCCGCCGACCTGGTGCTCAAGGCCATCGGCCAGAAGCTGGATGCCGATCTGCTGGCCGGCACCGGCTTGACGCTGCAGGGCGGCCGCATTGCCGCCGACGACGATGGCCGCACCGGCGTGACTGGCCTGTATGCCGGTGGTGATTGCCGCCTGGGCGGCCGCGACCTGACGGTGGAGGCGGTGGAGGACGGCAAGCGCGCCGCCCACGCCATCCACGCCCAGCTGATTGCCCAGCCCATCGCGCAGCCGATTGCCCACCCCATCGCCCACCCCGGCGCCCACCCCGGCGCCCCAGCCAGCGCCTGACCCCGCCGGAGCCCACCATGGCCGATCTCACCAACCACTTTGCCGGCATCACCAGCCCCAACCCCTTCTGGCTGGCCAGCGCACCGCCCACCGACAAGGCCTACAACGTGCACCGCGCGTTCGAGGCCGGCTGGGGCGGGGTGGTCTGGAAGACGCTGGGCGAAGAGGGCCCGCCCATCGTCAATGTCAATGGCCCGCGCTACGGCGCGCTGCTCACACCCGACCGGCGCATGCTGGGCTTCAACAACATCGAGCTGATCACCGACCGGCCGCTGCAGCTCAATCTGCAGGAGATCCGCGAGGTCAAGCGCGCCTGGCCCGACCGGGCGATGGTGGTCAGCCTGATGGTGCCCTGCACCGAGGCCGCCTGGAAGGCCATCCTGCCCATGGTCGAAGACACCGGCTGCGATGGGGTTGAGCTGAACTTCGGCTGCCCGCATGGCATGAGCGAGCGCGGCATGGGCGCAGCGGTGGGCCAGGTGCCCGAGTACATCGGCATGGTCACGGCCTGGTGCAAGCAGCACAGCCGCCTGCCGGTGATCGTCAAGCTCACACCCAACATCACCGATATCCGCAAGCCCGCGCTGGCCGCCAAGCAGAACGGCGCCGACGCGGTGAGCCTGATCAACACCATCAACTCGATCATGGGGGTAGACCCGGCCACGCTGACGATGAGCCCGGTGACGGGCGGCTTCGGGTCCCATGGCGGCTACTGCGGCCCGGCCGTCAAACCCATCGCCTTGAACATGGTGGCCGAGATAGGCCGCCATGCCGACACGGCTGGCTTGCCCGTCTCGGGCATCGGCGGCGTGGGCAACTGGCGCGACGCGCTGGACTACATCGCGCTGGGCGCCGGCAATGTGCAGGTCTGCACCGCCGCGATGGTCTATGGTTTCAAGATCGTGCAGGACATGATCGACGGCCTGTCCAACTACATGGATGACATGGGCTTTGCCAGCACCGAGGCCTTCCGCGGCCGGGCCTTGCGCACGGTGACCGATTGGCAATACCTGAACCTCAACGCCATCAGCAAGGCGGTGATTGACCAGGACAAGTGCATCGCCTGCGGCCGCTGCCACATCGCCTGTGAGGACACCTCGCACCAGGCCATCACCGCGATGAAGAACGGCCAGCGCCACTTCGAGGTCAAGGACGCCGACTGCGTGGGCTGCAATCTGTGCGTCACCGTCTGCCCGGTGCCGGACTGCATTACGCTGCGCACGCTGGCCCCGGGTGAGGTGGACGCGCGCACCGGCCAGACCGTGCAGGCCGAGCCCGCCAACTGGACCCAGCATCCCAACAACCCGATGCGGCAGGCCACGCGCTGAGGCGTGCTGGCATCGCCACCCACCCCGACAACCCACCGAGGAACCCCGATGACCCAACGCCGCCTTGTCCTTATCGCCGCTACCGCTGTCACCGCCGCCACCCTGCTGGCCCACCCCGCCGCCTTTGCCCAGGCCAAGCCCAAGGTGGCTGCGGTCTACACCGTGCCCTTCGAGCAGCAATGGGTCAGCCGCATCCACAAGGCCCTGAAGGCCGCCGAAGCGCGCGGTGAGATTGAGTACAAGGCCAGCGAGAACGTGGCCAACGCCGATTACGAGCGGGTGCTGCGCGAGTACGCCACCCAGGGCAACCAGTTGCTGGTGGGCGAGGCCTTTGCGGTAGAGGCCGCCGCCCGCAAGGTGGCCAAGGATTTCCCCAAGGTGTCCTTCCTGATGGGCAGCTCGGGCAAGCCGGTGGCGCCCAATTTCTCGGTTTTCGACAACTTCATCCACGAGCCGTCCTACCTGGCCGGCATGCTGGCCGGCGGCCTGAGCAAGAGCGGCAAGATCGGCATGGTGGGCGGCTTCCCCATCCCCGAGGTCAACCGCCTGATGCATGCCTTCATGGCCGGCGCCAAGGAGATCAACCCCAAGGTGCAGTTCTCGGTGAGCTTCATCAACAGCTGGTTCGACCCGCCCAAGGCCAAGGAGGCCGCCTTCGCGATGATCGACAAGGGTGCCGACGTGCTGTATGCCGAGCGCTTCGGCGTCAGCGACGCCGCCAAGGAGCGCGGCAAGCTGGCGGTGGGCAATGTGATCAACACCCAGGACAAATACCCCGACA
>JAYUQJ010000182.1:0-4286 GCA_043756825.1 Betaproteobacteria bacterium
GGCTTCCCCGCAGTCAATGCACTCGCCATAGTTTCCCTCTTCGAGACGAGCTAGCGCGTCGGTGATGTTCTGTAGATGGACGCGGTCGTTGTCGCTCAACTGGAAAAGGTATTCCTTGGTGTAATTACTCAACGCCAGGTCTCCCATGTCCTTTGTATCGGGAGTGTTGTTGACTTCCCGGGTATCGGCTACGTTCTTTTGAACTGTCTCAGCCGGAGTCGACACCTAGCCCAAATGCCAGCCCACCGCAATGGGCCGGTTAGCTAAAACGTTAGGCCTCGCACCCAAGACCCGCGCACTTCATGCATTTAAGCCGAAACCAAGCTGCCAGCCAAATGCATCTAGCCCCGACAATCTGTCCCCCATGTTCAACATCGTGCTGGTACACCCCGAGATCCCGCCCAACACCGGCAATGTGATCCGGCTGGCCGCCAATACCGGCTGCAGCCTGCACCTGGTAGAGCCGCTGGGCTTTTCGATGGACGACAAGTTGTTGCGCCGCGCCGGCCTGGATTACCACGAGTTCACTGCGGTGCATCGGCATGCTGACTGGGCCGCGCTGTTGGCGGCGCGCCAGGCCCGGGGCGGCGCGCTGTGGGCCTTTACCACCCGGGGGGCCAGCACCCTGGCCGGCATTGACTTCCAGGCCGGGGATTGGCTGGTGTTCGGCAGCGAGACTGCCGGCCTGCCCGAAGCCATCCGCGGCAGCCTGGCCGACGCTTGTCGGGTGCGCCTGCCGATGTGCCCGGGCCAGCGCAGCCTCAATCTGAGCAATGCGGTGGCGGTGGTGGTCTTCGAGGCCTGGCGCCAGCACGGCTACGCGGGCGCCGGCTGAGCGTCACCGCCCGGCACGGCACGATCAGGCCTCGGCGCGCGCCTCGCGGGCCATCAACTGGCGCAGGGCCTGGGCCGGTGACATCTGGCCGCCCAGCAAGGCCACCACCGCGTCGGTGATCGGCAGGTCCACCGCCAGCTGGCGCGCCCGTGCCTGCAGGGTGGGCGCGGTGAACACGCCTTCGGCGACATGGCCCAATTGGGCCAGCGCATCAGGCAGGGACTGGCCCGCCGCCAGCATCAGGCCGACCCGCCGGTTGCGCGACAGGTCGCCGGTGGCAGTCAGCACCAGGTCGCCCAATCCCGACAGGCCCATGAAGGTCTCGGCGCGCGCGCCCAGGGCCAGGCCGAGCCGGGTCATCTCGGCCAGGCCGCGGGTGATCAGCGCGGCGCGGGCGTTCTGGCCCAAGTGCAAGCCGTCGGCAACCCCGGTGGCGATCGCCATCACGTTCTTGATGGCGCCGCCTACCTCCACGCCAATCGGGTCTGCCGAGGTGTAGATGCGCAGGTTGTCGTCATGCAGGGCTTGCACCGCATCCTGGGCCAATGCGGTGTCGCTGCAGGCGGCCACCAGGGCGGTAGGCTGGCCGCGCGCCACCTCCAGTGCAAAGCTCGGCCCGGACAGTACACCGCAGCGCAGGTCAGGTCGAAGGGACGCGGCAATCTCGTGACCCAGGGCGCCGCTGCCCGCCTCGAAACCCTTGCACAACCACAGGGTCCGGGCACCGGCAGGCAAGCTGCCCAGGCTGTCGCGCAGGCCCGCCATCGGCGTGCCCACAATCACCAGGGCATCCCGGCAAGTGGCAAGCGCCCGTGCCCGGTCGGACGTGATCTGAAGCTGCGCCGGCAGCGTGATGCCCGGCAGGTAGCGCGTATTCACACGACAGGCCTGCATCGCCGCGGCTTGGGCCGGGTCGCGCGCCCACAGCAGCACCGACTGCCTGCGCGCTGCCGCCACGGCCAACGCGGTGCCCCAGGCGCCTGCCCCCAGCACCACCAGCGGCGCGGCGGCCATGCGCAGGATGCGCCTGGCTCAGTTGGCGATGCTGGCGTTGCCAGCCGCCTGGGCCTGCTGCGCCTCGAACATGGCCTGGAAGTTGACTTCCGTCAACATGATGGGCGGGAAGCCGGCGCGGGTGCAGATGTCGGACACGATGGCGCGCAGGTAGGGGTAGATCATCTGCGGGCAGACGATGCTGAGGATGCCCTGCAACTGCTCTTCTGGCACGTTGCGGATCTCGAAGATGCCGGCCTGCTTGGCCTCGATCAGGAACAAGGTGCGGTCCTTGAGCTTGGTGGTGACGGTGGCAGTGACGGTGACCTCGTAGATACCCTCGCTGACTCCGCCGGCCGCCATCGCCAGGTTGATGTCCACCTGGGGTTGCTGCTGCTCCAGCAGGATGGCCGGCGAGTTCGGTTGCTCGAGCGATAGATCCTTCAGGTACATGCGCTGGATCTGGAACACGGGGGTGAGGTCTTGGTCGGCCATGGCTTGGGGGTCCTGAGGAAAAACAAAAGCCCTTCACCGACGGGCGACGGGCTGGCTGCGGCGCGGATTATGGCGCAGGGGTCTGCGCCTGGGGCCGGTTGGACTGTGGCAAATGCCCGGCCCGGCTGCGGCGGCCCGCATGGGGTACACGGCAGCCGTCGGCCGATCAGGCCTGGCTCAGCAAGGGCGCCAAGGCGCCGCTGCGGTCGAGCGCCATCAAATCGTCGCAACCGCCCACGTAAGTGTCACCAATGAAGATCTGCGGCACAGTGCGACGCCCGGTCAACGCGATCATCGCATCGCGCTGCCCGGGGTCGAGGTCGATGCGGACCTCGTCGATCTGATCGACGCCACGCTGCTTGAGCAGGGCCTTGGCGCGCACGCAGTAGGGGCAGACCTGGGTGGTGTACATGCGGACGGCATTCATGGCGGTTTCTGTTCAGCAATGGTCGACCGGGATTGTCGCCACAGTGCAATAGCCCTGGGTTGCCCTCTGGCTTGCCGCCCAGGCTCGGCTCAGGAGGCGCTCTTTTCGACCGGCAGGCCAGCCTCGCGCCAGGCGGGCAGGCCACCGGTGACGGCCACCGCCTTGTCATGACCGGCCTGACGCAGCTGCGCGGCGGCACGGCTGGCCCGTGCCCCGTTGGCACACAGCAGCACCACGGGCAGCGTCTTGTTGGTCGGCAGGCCCTTGGCACCGTCCAGCGTGCCCAGCGGGATGTTGCGGGCGCCCACCGCATGACCGGCGGCAAACTCGGCCGGCTCGCACACATCGATCAGCACCCCTTTTTCACGGTTGATCAGCCGCACCGCCTCGCCGGTGGCCACGCCGCTTGCGGCGCGCGATTGCAAGGCCTGAAACAGCAACAGCCCGCCCGAGGCGGCGGCCATCAGGATGAGCATCCAGTTATCGATGATGAACTTCACGGGGTTTGCACCTGGGTCTGAAAAAGGGTCAATTATAGAATTCGGGGTTGGCCCGGGCCCGATCGGACCCGCCCACCGGGCCTGGCATGAACCGCCACACCCTCCCTGTCACCCCAAAGTCCGCCCTATCCATGTACAAGCTCGTGCTGATCCGCCACGGTGAATCGACCTGGAACCTGGAGAACCGCTTCACCGGCTGGACCGACGTGCCCTTGACGCCCACCGGCGTGGCGCAGGCGCAGCAGGCCGGGCAGTTGATCAAGGCGGCCGGCCTGGAATTCGACATCGCCTACACCTCGGTGCTGCAGCGCGCGATCTGGACCTTGTGGCACACCCTGGACCGCATGGACCGCACCTGGCTGCCGGTGGTCAATGACTGGCGCCTGAACGAGCGCCACTACGGCGCGTTGCAGGGCCTGAACAAGGCCGACATGGCGCGCCAATACGGCGACGCGCAGGTGCTGCAATGGCGGCGCAGCTACGACGTGCCGCCGCCGGCCCTCGAACCCGGCGACGCACGCAGCGAACGCGCCGACCTGCGCTATGCCGCGCTGGCGCCGCAGCAGGTGCCGCTCACCGAGTGCCTCGCGGACACCGTGGCACGCGTGCTGCCGTGCTGGGACGACACCCTGGCTCCCGCGTTGAAGGCCGGCCGCCGCATCGTGGTTGCCGCGCATGGCAATTCGATTCGCGCGCTGGTGAAGATGCTCGACGGCATCGGCGACGACGCTATCGTCGGCGTCAACATCCCGAATGGCATTCCGCTGGTCTACGACCTCGATGCCGCGTTGAAGCCGCTCGGCCACCGCTACCTCGGCGACCCTGCTGCTGCGGCGCGCGCGGCAGCGGCTGTGGCCGCGCAGGGGCGCGGCGCTGAGTGACTGCCCCAACCTGCCGTTCGCACTGAGCTTGTCGAAGTGCCGCGCAAGGCGCTCCCCCATCCTTCGACAAGCTCAGGACGAGCGGATTCGCTTTCCCGCCAACACCGCGTCGATGCGCTGGCTGAGCCGCGCTGCCAGCGCACGGCGGTCGGTCG
>JAYUQJ010000183.1:0-4276 GCA_043756825.1 Betaproteobacteria bacterium
ACCCGACAAAGCGGCTTCACGCTGATAGAAATGATGATCACCGTAGCGGTGATCGGCATCCTCGCGGCGGTGGCCTATCCCTCCTACCAAGACTACATCGTGCGGGCCAATCGCTCGGCGGCGCAGAGCTTCATGATGTCGATCGCCAACAAGCAGCAGCAGTTTCTGCTCGATGCGCGCCGATTCGGCGCGTCTTCAGCGGGCGAGCTTGGCGCGGATCCGCCGACGACTTTGACGGATCTGAACATGACGATTCCCAGCGAGGTTTACAACAAATACAAGGTGACGGCGACCTGCACCATGCCGCCCACCGCTGTGGCCCCTTGCACGGAGGTGGCCGGCGCGCCGACTTACACCGTCACCGCAATTCCCAGGCTTGGTCAGCTCACTGGCGATGTTCGCTGCGCGACCCTTACGCTTAGCTCCACCGGCGCCAAAACCAAGTCGGGAACTGCGCCATTGCTTTCTGATTGCTGGTGAGAGCGGCCATGAACCAAACCCATCATTTGCATAAAGCCCCTGCGTGGCGTCATGCAAGAGGCTTCACGCTTATTGAATTGATGATCGTGGTGACCCTGTTGGCAGTGATGCTCGGCATTGCCGCCCCGTCGTTCCGCGATTTCATGGCCGGCCAGCGTGTCAAGACTGCGGCTGGCGAGTACGCCACGGCGCTGGTGCAGGCGCGTAGCGAAGCCATCAAGCGCAATGCCGCCGTGACCGTCACTCAGGCGGCTGCTGGATGGCAGGGTGGCTGGACCGTCGCAACGGCCACCGTTGCGACGCTGAGCTCGCAGCAGGAGTATTCGGGGCTGGCTTTTTCCTGTCGGCTTGCGGGGGCAGTGGTTGCCTGTCCTGCGGTTATTACCTACCTTGGCACCGGACGCCTAAGCGCCGGGGTAGCAAAAATGCAAGTCACCTCAACCGTGGACACCAGCGCCAGGAGCTGTGTTGCCATCGACCTGAGTGGCATGCCGGTCAGCACCAAGGGAGCCTGCACATGAGCGCTTCGACATTTCATTCCCCGCATTGCGTGAGTGTCCGCGGCCCAGGCCGCGCCCGGGCCCAGCGCGGCGGCTCACTTATCGAAGTGTTGGTCACCATGGTGATCCTCATGGTCGGCCTGCTTGGCCTGGTCGGCCTGATGGTGCAAGCCCAGCGCGGCCAGGTCGAGTCCTACCAGCGTATTCAGGCGCTGGTGGTGCTGCAAGACATGGTCGGCCGCATCAACGCCAACCGCAAGGCTGCACCTTGCTATGTGACCGCTACCTTTGTGGGCACGACTGAACCCCCGCTGGTGGCCTGTGCCACCGGCACCGCCGGACAAAAGACCAGGGCTGACCTCGACCTATTCGAATGGCAGCAACTGCTGTTGGGCAGCGCCGAGACGGTCTCTGGTGGCGGCGGCACCAGCAACGTCGGCGCGATGATCGGCGCCAGGGGCTGCGTCGCCCTGGTGCAGACCGGGGCAGCAATGACGCCGCCCGGCGTAGCGACAGCTGTATACCGGGTGACGGTGGCATGGCAGGGGCAGAGCGCGACCGCGGCCCCGCCATCGGCTGGCGGCATTTTTGTTGCGATTCCCTGCGCCAGCGGGGAATACGGCGCCGAAAACCTGCGTCGAGTCGTGTATCAGGATGTGCAGATCGTCGATCTACTGGCATTGCCATTATGAATATTTCATCAATTCCTCAGGCATTGCGCCGCCAGCACATGCAACGGTTCTCCGGGATGCACCAGCGCGGCCTGAGTCTCATCGAATTTCTGATCGCCATCACCCTGGGCCTGATGATCGTTACCGCCCTGACTGTTTTGATCGCCCAGCAAAGTGCGACGCAGGCGGAGTTTGAAAAATCCAGCCGGCAGATAGAGAACGGCCGCTATGCGATGCAGATCCTTAGCGACGACCTCCAAATGGCCGGGTATTACGGCGAGTTCACGAAGGCTAACGATCCCCTCGTTATCGCTGTGCCAACGGCGCTGCCTAACCCTTGTTCGGTAGTAGTCACCGAAATCGCGGCGGCTATGCCGTTTGCCGTGCAGGGCTACGATTTTGACTCGAGCAGCGTCGCCGCCGCTCTGGGTACCTGCATCAATATTGCCAACCACAAACCCGACACCGACATCCTGGTGGTGCGCCGCGCCGAACCCGTCAGCGCGACGATCGCGGCGGTCGGTGCGGCAGCGGCCACCGGTCAGGTGTACCTGCAGACAGGCTTGACCGGATCTTTCCTTGAGTTCGACAAGCGGATGGGCACCGACGCCGATTTGACGGTGTTTGGCCTGTACAACAAAGACAAGGTCACACTTTCATCGCTGCGCAAGGTCTACGTCAAGATCTATTTCATCAGCCCTTGCAGCGTCAGCGTACCGTCGGGCGCCAATTGCAGCGTCGATGCCGACGGCGGCAAGCCGATTCCGACGCTCAAGGTTGTTGAGCTGTCCTCTGACGGCACGATGAAGACAACGCCATTGGTCGAAGGCATCGAGAACATGCAGATCGATTACGGCATGGACGCTGATGGTGACGGTGCACCGGATGCGAAGTTCGTCTCCACCGCGGCTGCGGTTGGCGACTGGGCCAAGGTGATGGCCCTGCGCGTCCACCTTGTGGCGCGCAACAATGAATCTTCCCCGGGCTACACCGACGCCAAGACCTATTCGCTGGGCTACAACAGCGCGGCCTCTGCCCAGCAGGTCACGGTCTCCACCGATTCCTACGGCAAAGACGTGCGTGTTTACAAGCGCCGCGTCTTCAGCCAGTTGATCCGCCTTGTGAACCCCAGTGGGAGGTTGGACAAATGAAATCCGTTCGCTACCTGAATCCATCGCGTCAAAAGGGCGCGACCCTGCTGGTCGGCATGATCATGTTGGTCGTGCTGACCCTGCTGGTCGTGTTCGCCATTCGGTCCAGCAACACCGGCCTTCAGGTGGCTGGCAACATGCAGGCCCAGGTCGAGTCAAACGGCGCCGTTACCAGGGCCATCGAAACCACCATCCAGCTAATCAAAGATACCGAGGATGTTTCCATCATCCTGGCGCGGACCGAGACTCTGGTCGTGGGCGACAAGACGTTCGCAGTCGCCGTCGCCAAGCCGACTTGCGAAATGGAAGTTCCAGTGCTGGAAAAGGATCTCGATGCTTCCGATGCAAACGACGTGCCATGCATTGAGGGATCGTCGGGCTTTGATCCAGCCATCACCGCCAGTGGCATCCTCAGCTCCAAGCCTTCGGCCTGCAAGCAGCAACGCTGGAGGATCGAGGCTAGCTATGTCGATCCAAACAGCGGCGCCAATGCGGCCCAGGTTCAAGGTTTGGTGATCCGGGTGCCGGTGCAGGTGCTTTGTCCGTAACGAATGCAGGTGAATTGAAATGAAGACCATTCGCAACTTTTTACTCGCGCTCAGCTCGCTTCTGATGCTGTGGGCGCCGCAAGGTCACGCCGAAGACATTGACATTTACAGCGGCGGAGCCGCCAATGGCGGGATACCCAATGTGCTCATCATCCTGGACAACGCCGCCAGTTTTAACGCCTCGACGCCGGGCTGCAATTACGCCGATGGCACCGGGGCGGCATCCATGTCTGGGAAAGTTGCTGGAACCGAGCAATGTGCCTTGTACAACACCATCAACAGCCTGACGGTCAACACTGACGGATCGGCCAAAGTCAATCTGGGCTTGATGGTGTACAGCACGACAGGCATCGCGTCGGCTAATCCCGCCGCGAACTGCGCGGCATCCAACGACGGCGGTTGCCTGCTCAGGGCGCTCACGCCGATGGACGCAACCGGCAAGGCCGCATGGCTGGCAATGGTCAGAGCCTGGGACACCAGCAACATCCAGGCCAACAATCAGGGCAATGCCATGGCCATGCAGGAAGCCTGGGCCTATTACTCGGGCAAGGTTGGCGCCTCCGGCCGCAACTATTCTGGCGTTAAACCTGGTGCCGGTTGTCAAAAGAATTTTGTCATTTACCTCGGCAACGCTTACCGAAACAACACGACGCCCGCCGACAACGGGAGCCCCAGCGGGCTGCTGGCTGCTGCCCCCCCCATTGCTAACACGACGACCACGCCCAACCCCGACACCAATGCCATCACCATTCCTTCCGGGACCTATGGTTTGCCGGCGGATCCCACCCGTGTAAGCAACCCTGCCGGCTTCAGCTGCGGCTTTGGGAACCCCTATTCCATGCCGAGCCACACCAACACGTCGGGGCTGTACGCGGACGAATGGGCTCGCTACATGAAGGCGACGGATATCTTTGGCACGATCGACG
>JAYUQJ010000184.1:0-12346 GCA_043756825.1 Betaproteobacteria bacterium
CGGCAATGTGCGGGAATTGCAGAGCGCGGTCCGGCGCGCGGTGATCATTGCCGAGGGCAACCGCTTGATGCGCTCCGACCTGGGTCTGCCACCGGCGCCGGCCGATCTGAGCGACCCCGCTGACCGCACTGGTGCGGGCAGCAATACCAGCGACCTCGACCTGCGCGTGGTGCGCGAGGCCGCCGAGCGCCAGGCTGTGCTGTCTGCGCTGGCGCGCACCGACAGCAATGTCGCCAAGGCGGCCGAGTTGCTCGGCGTCAGCCGGCCCACGCTTTACGACCTGATTCACCGCCTGGCAATCCGCTGATCACACCCGGGGCTGTGTCCATGGCTGCTCCTGACCGCGCCAGACTCAAGGTGCTGTTCTTTGCCGAGGCGGTCACCCTGGCGCATGTGGCGCGCCCGGTGGCACTGGCGCGTGCACTCGACCGGTCGCGCTATGCGGTGGTGATGGCCTGTGCCAGTCGCTATGCGGCATTTGCTGCCGCGCCGCACTGGCAGAGCGTGGCGCTGGACAGCGTGCCCAGCGCACAGTTTGCCCAGGCGCTGGCGCAAGGACAGCCGCTCTACGACCTGGCCACGCTGCAGGCCTATGTGCGCGACGACCTGGCGCTGATCCACCACCACCAGCCCGACCTGGTGGTGGGTGATTTCCGCCTCTCGCTGTCGGTCAGCGCGCGGCTGGCGGGGGTGCCCTACCTCAGCATCGCCAACGCCTACTGGACGCCCTACGCGCCGCCGCACTTTCCGATGCCGGTGTTGCCCCTGACCCGCTGGCTGCCGATCGCGCTGGCGCGGCCGCTGTTTGCGCTGTTCCGGCCGCTGGCCTTCCGCCTGCATTGCCGGCCGATGAACCGCTTGCGTGCCCTGCACGGGCTGCCCGGACTGGGCCATGACCTGCGCCGCGTCTACAGCGATGCCGACCATGTGCTGGTGGCCGACGATCCGGCCCTCTACCCTTTGCCGCAGGCGCCCGCCGATTGCAGCTTCATCGGGCCGCTGGCCTGGGCGCCCGACCGGCCCTGGCCGGCGCCGGCGCAAACCGACCTCGCAAGCCAGCCCCTGGTCTATGTGGCGCTGGGCAGCTCGGGCCCGGACGCGGCGCTGGCGCTGGTGCTGCAAGCCCTGTCGGACCTGCCAGTGCGCGTGATGGCGGCCACCGCAGGCAAGCCGGCGCCGGCACGTATCCCGGCCAATGCCCGGGTCTTCGACTACCTGCCGGGCGACCAGGCCGCAGCCCGGGCGGCGCTGGTGGTCTGCAATGGCGGCAGCCTGGCGGTGCAGCAGGCGCTGCGCGCCGGTGTGCCGGTGCTGGGCCTGGCGTCCAATATGGACCAGTTCCTGAATATGGCGCCGGTCACAGCAGCCCAGGCCGGCCAGTGCCTGCGTGCCGACCGGCTCAGCGTCGACCGGGTCCGGCAGGCCTGCCTGGCCCTGCTTTCATCCGTGCCGGCCAGCGAGGCGGCGCGCAGGCTGCAGACCGGCATGCGCGGCGCGCGCCCGCCGGCCGAGGTGTTTGACGACGCGGTGGCCCGCCTCTTGCGCCAGGCGCCCGGCCCGGCTTGAGCCCTGCCGGCCCGGCTGATCAGAAATACCAGGTGCCCAGCAACTGCACCTGGCGCCGGTAGGGCAGCACGCCGTACTCGCTCAGCGCGCTGCCGTGGGTGGACAGCCACTGCAGTCCGAGGTCGGCACGGCCGAAGTGGTAGCGCAGCTCGGCCCAGAACAGCTTGCTCTGGTCGGCCGCGTTCATCCGCACCAGGGCGGTGAGGTCCAGGTTCTTGGTCAGCGCGTCCTTCTTGCTGGCGTAGACCAGCCAGGCGCCCCGCGCCGCGTTGTCCTGGCGCTCCTGCGCGGCCTGCTGGTAGATCAACAGGGCCTGCGGGCCGCCGACCCGGGCCAGCGCGTCCCAGGCGGCCTGCGCCGGCGCCGTGCCGTTGTACTCATACTCTGCGGTCAAGGACCAGCCACTGGCCAGGCTGTGGGTCAGGCCGGCACTGCCGTGGTGGCGCCGTTGCACCACCGGGGCCAGGCCGGTCAGGGGCCGGGTGCGGCCGCTCGACAGCTCCAGGTGCGCCACGGTCGACGCCGACAGCAGCGCCGTGCCGCTGGCGCCCAGCTGGGGCCAGCCGCCTTGTTCGGTATAGGCCGACAGCTGGCTGCTCAGCGCGTCCGAGAACTTGTGGCTCCAGGACAGCAGCGCCCGGTTGCGCGCATTGGTGGCGCCCAGGTCCAGGCTCAGCGCTGCCGGGCTGGGTGCGTCGGCCAGCTTGGGGGCCAGGGCCAGCGACACCGAATCAGCGGCCCACAGCCGCTGTGCCCGCAGCATCACCGTGCCCAGACGGTTTTCGCGCAGGGCAAAGGGGTCGGCGGTGGTGGCCGCGCGCAAGGCGCCGCTGCGGAAGTAGTCGGTCGGGTTGTAGCCGTAGGCCGGCCCCTGGCGCAGGTTGATGCGGCCCAGCTCGACGATCAGGCCGCCGCCGTCCTGTTGCCAGCTCACATAGGCCTCGCGCAGGCTGTTGAGGGTGTCGGGCTTGACCCCGTCGGCCGGGATGATGTGGTCGACCCGGTCCGAGATCACGGCGCGCCAGCCGGGCGCCAGCGCGAACCGGGCCACCAGGTCGAGTGAGGCGCGGCGGCTGTCCAGCGCGGGTTCGCCCAGGCGCTGGCTGATGCGCCCGGCCGCCAGCTCGGCAAACACACGCAGCGGCTTGTTGCCCGTGGCGGCGGGGGCGGCCGGGGCGGCCTCCAGCGCCAGCGCATCGTTGTCGTCGGCAGCCCTTGCGGCCAGCGGCCAGGCCAGGGCGCTGCCGATCAGGCAGGCCCCCAGGGTCTTCAAGGATTGCATCGTCACAGGCATCACTCCGGCTGAAATCGGGCCATGTAGTCCCGCGTGAACCAGGTGGCGGGGATGTTGCGGGCGGCGAAGTCGCTCATCCTCATCAGTGTCACCGATTGGGTGTTGACGCCGTCGATGATCACCGTCTCGGTGGGCCGCTCGGCGCCCAGCTGAGTCTGGAAGCGGCGGTAGTAGGCGGTCTTGAGCATGCGTCCCGATTCGGCATTGAAGCGGGCCTTGATCGGGGCGTAGGTATCGGCATCCACCCACAGGTCGATGGTGGTGTAGGCGGCGTCGGGGGTGTTGGCGGTGAGGGCCAGCTTGACCGACTTGCGGGTCTTGCGCTCGCCGTCCTGGACCGGTTCTTCGGCGGCCACCACCGCCTGGTAGTCCTTGGCGAAATTGACGGTCACCACATCGCCATTGGACGCCTGGCCGAGCAGCCTTTGCTGGGGCGACAGGCGCACGCTGGCCTGGGTGGCGGGGTCGAAGAACCACAGGTCGTTGCCATTCTTGAGCATCAGCTTGCCGGTGTCGCGCGCGGGTTGCACAAAGCGCAACAGGCTGGAGAACTGGCCCCCGCCGTCGAGCGTGCGCGAATAGCTGGTCAGGGTGCTGGTCTCGACCTGCACGCCCTTCTCGAACTCGGTCAGGGTCACGGTCACCCTGAACGGCTGGCCGGGGTTGCGGATCGCGTCGCTGGCGGCCAGCATGGCCTGGGCGGTCGGGGCCGCCGTCGCGCCGCCTGCCACCAGGCCAAGCAGCAGTGCCAGGCCGGCCTGGCGGCGCTGCGGGTCGTCGATAAAGTTGCTCATCAGGTATGCCTCAAGGCGTCCACCACATGCAGGTTGGCGGCCCGGTAAGCCGGCAACCAGGCCGACACTGCTGCGATGACGATCAGGCCTGCGGTGGTGCCGATCAGCATGCGCTTCTCGCTCCATACGCGCAGGATCAGCGGCAAGGGCTCGGCGCCGCCCGGCGGCAGCCAGGTCAGGTCGAGATGGTTGACCACGCCGGCGATCAGCAAGGCCAGCAGGGCCCCGGCCAGGGCCCCGGCGGCGCCCAGCATCAAGCCCTCGGCCACGAACATGTGCCGGATGCCGGACCGCCTCAGGCCCACCGCGCGCAGGGTGCCGATCTCGTTGGTGCGCTCGATCACGGCAGTGTTCATGGTGTTGCTCACCGTGAACAGCACGATCGCGCCGATCAGCACGAAGATGAAGCCGAAGATGGCGTCGAACAATTGCAAGGTCTGGACATAAAACGGGTTGAGCGTTTCGAAGTCCAGCACCGTCAAGGGCTGGCGTGGCGCGGCGCTGGCCAGCAGGGTCTTCAGCCGGTCCATCGCCGCCGGCATTTGATCACCCTGCTGCAACTGCACCATGATGGCACTGGCCTTGGGCGGCGCGCGGCCGAAGACGAGTTGCTGGGCCTGCGCGAACTGCACGATCACCGCCACCTCGTCCAGTTCCTTGAAGCCCTGGTTCTCGGTCTGCAGCACGTTCAGCGCGGCCACATTGGGTGCGCCGCCGGCGTTGGTGGCCAGCAACTCGATGGCAGCCTTGCCGCTCTTGGCGGCCTGTGGCGCCTCGTTGGCAGCCAGCGCGGCGATGTCGTCGGGCAGGGCCGCGCCGGCGGCAGGTTTGTCAAGCTCGGGCTTGGGGCAGTCGGGCACCTTCAAGGCCTCGCACAACTGCAGCACGCGGGCCAGGCCCACGCCCACGATCGCGGCGTCCTTGCTGGCGCCCTCCAGCACCGACCGGGAGGTGTCCATCGGCAGGTCGAAACCGTTCCACAGCCGCATGCGGTTGACATCTGCCGCCACCAGGCCGCTGCCTATCACGGTGCGCGAGACGCCGGCCGCATAGTTGCCGGCCACGCCGCTGAATTGCAGGGTCGGGGTGGCCACCGTCACCATCGGCTTGAGCACCGGGTCGCTCAGGATCAAGCGCAGCAACTTGTCATGGTCGCCGATGCCGTAGGCGCCCGGGTTGCCGCTGCCGTAGAGAAAGAAATCCTTGTGCTGGATCTGCAGGTGCCCGCCCGACCGCACATAGCCGGTCTGCATGCTGTACTTGATGTTGGCGCTGTAGCCGCCGAACAACAGCACCGCCACCGCGCCTATGCTCAGCGCCAGCAGGGTCGAAATCGATCGCCTGCGGTTGCGCAGCAGATTGCGGACGGCCAGCGACAGCAGCATCATGCCTCGGACAAGGTGCTGACGAACTCGGCCGATTCGGTGGTCTGCTCGGGCTCGTCCACCGGGCTGGCCTTGCGCTTGATCGACTGGATCTGGCCGTCGCGGATGAAGATCAGGTCATCGGCGGCGCTGATCAGGTCGCGGTCGTGCGACGAGAAGATGAAGGAGATCTTGTAACGCTCCTGCATCTTGCGCATCAGCGACAGGATGGCCGCCCCGGTCTTGCTGTCGAGGTTGGCGGTGGGCTCGTCGGCAATCACCAGCTTGGGCTTGCGCGCCAGCGCCCGGGCGATGGCCACCCGCTGGCGCTGGCCGCCCGACAACTGGCCCGGTCGGTTGTGGGCGCGGTCGCTCAAACCCACGGCCTCCAGCAGCTTGGTCACCCGGCGGTGGCGCCGCGCCGGGGCCATGCCGGCCAGCACCAGCGGGTACTCGATGTTCTCGTAGGCCGTGAGCACCGGCAGCAGGTTGAAGTTCTGGAACACGAAGCCGATGTTGCGGGCCCGGAAGTCCGACAGCGCATCGTCGCTCAGGTCGTTCACGGCGCAGCCCGCCACCACCACATCGCCCTTGTCCGGCCGGTCTATGCAGCCCAGGATATTGAGCAGGGTCGTCTTGCCGCTGCCCGACGGCCCCAGCAGCACCGTGAAGTGGCCGGGCCGCACCAGCACGTCCACGCCCTTGATCACCGGCACGCTCACCGTGTCCATGGTGTAGGTTTTTTCGATCCCGCAAAGGATGGCAACCGGTTCGGGCATGGGGGCGTCCTGGGGCTGATGGACGGGTGCGGATGCACGCCGCGCAGTAAAACCACCCTGATCGGGCCTTGCCGGCGGCCATGGCGCCCGTGCCGGGCGCAGCAACGCCGGGGCAGGGCTGCCGCCTGCAGCAGTCTAGCGCCGACCTAGACCGGACGCATGCGGGCGCCTGGGCTGGGCGGATCGGGATTCCGCCCGAAGCGGTAAGAACCCACGTTCTACTGCCCTGTGCCGGCCGGCGTGCGGGGTGGCGCGGCAGGCCGGCCCGCCGCTGTCCACCCCGTGCCGGGTTTCACTGCTGCGATACCTGCTTGAGCAGCGCGTCCGCCTCGGCCTTGCGCTCAAAGGGCACCGGGGACGCCGCCATCAGTTCCAGCTCGCGCAGCGCCGCCGGTTTGTCACCCGCGTCGGCATGGATTTTTGCCAGCGTGAACCGGAACAGCGGGTTGTCAGGGGTCTTGGCCAGCGCTGACTGCAGCAGCTCCACCGCCTTGGCGTCTTGCTTGGCCTGGCGCAGGGCCAGCACCAGGGTGTCGATCGGTTCTGGGCGGTCGGGGGCCAGGGCATGGGCCTGCTGGGCGGTGGCCAGCGCGTCGCTGCGCCCCAGCTTGATCTTGACCATGGCAAGGTTGTTGATCGGTGCCACCAGCTTGGCGTTGGCCTTCACCGCCTGGGCCAGGTAGGACTCGGCCCGCTCGAAGTTGCCCGCATCCATGGCCTGGTTGCCCAGGTAGAAAGGCAGGCCTACATCCTCGGGATGCTGCTTGATCCAGTCGGTGGCAAAGGCCTGCGCTGCGGCGTCGCCCTTGCTCCGGGCGGTGGCTTGGTGCAGCCGTTCGGACAGGCCGACGAAGTTGCCCTTGTCCAGCCCGGCGCGGTAGGCCTTGGCGGCCGCCGACCAATCGTTGAACTTGCCGTGGATATCGCCTTCGAGCATATAGCCCAGACCCAGCTTGGGGTTCTGGCGCTGGATGCCGCGGGCCGCCTCAAGCGCCCGGGCCGGATTGTTGGCGCGCACGCTCACCGCGATCATGCCGCGTTGCGCCTCGACCGAGTTGGGCGCCAGTTCGAGCGCGCGCTTGTAGGCGCGCTCGGCGGCCGTGTTGTCCTTGAGCATCACATAGGCTTCGGCCTGGTACATCACCGGCTGGGCCGACTGGGGGTCGCGCACCGCGAGCTTGCCAAAGGTGTTGACGGCCTGGTTGGCGTCGCCGGCCAGCAACTGCACCTTGCCCAGCATGCCCAGCAGTTCGGTGTTGTCCGGCAAGGCGCTGACGGCGGCCTGTGCGGCACCCAGCGCACCCTTGCGGTCACGCTTGAGCAGCAGCATCTGCAATTGCTTCAGGCGCGGCGCCGGGTCATTGGGGCTGGCGGCAATCGCATCGGCCAGCAGCTTGCTCACCTCATCGGCGGCGGCGGGCCGGCGCGACTTCAGGTCCACCAGCGCCATCATCGCGGCGGTATTTCTCGGGTCGGCGGCCAGCGCGGCGGCAAACCGGGCCTCGGCCGCAGCGGCCTTGCCTTCGCGCAGGTCGATCACGGCCAGGCCCTGGATCGCCGGCATGTGCGCCGGCACTTTTTTCAGGGCCGCCTCATAGCTGGCCCGCGCGCCGGGCAGATCGCCCTTGCCCAGCAGCACCTGGCCGCGCAGGATGTCGGGTTGCGGGCTGCCCGGCAGCTTCTTGGCCAGGCCTTCGATGGCGTCCAGCGCGGCGGGCACATTGCGCTGGCGCATCATGGTGCTGATCAGCGCCATGTCGGCGACCGTCGTTTGCTCGGTGGTGGCGATAGTGCGCAATTCGCTCAGGGCCGCGTCTGCCCGCCCCTGGGCGATCTGCGTCAGGGCCAGCGAGGTGCGGATTTGGGCGTCGCCCGGGCGGGCCTTGAGCGCGCGCTGGAACAGCGCTGCGGCGCGTTCGCTGTTGCCGGCCTGCAGCTCGGCGTCGGCGGCCAGTGTCAGGCTGCCGATGTCGTCCGGGTTCCTGGCCAGGATCGGGGCCAGCAGCGCCAGCGTGCGCTTGGGCTGCCCGCTGCGCAGGAAGGCATGGGCCAGGCCCACCTTGGGCGCGGGCAGTTCGGGCGCCAGGTAGATGGCGCGCTGAAAATGGGCGATGGCCCGCGACACCCGGCCCATTTCCAGCTCGGCGATGCCGGCCAGGTTCAACACATCGGCGTTGTCGGGCGCGATCTTCAGCAGATCGAGCGCCACCTCCTTGGCCCGGGCGTAGTCCTTGCGCTTGAGCGCCAGCTGGATGTCGACCACCCGGGTCTGCGGATGCCGGGGCAGGGCCTTTTCCATGTCGCGGTAAACCTTCAGCGCGCCCGCTTCGTCGTTCTTGACCAGGGCGATCGCCACCAAGGTCGAGTACGCCCCCGCAGCGCCCGGGCGCAGGGTCAAGACTTTCTTGAACGACACCGCCGCGCTGTCCGTATCGCGCTTGCCCAGCAGCTGGACCTGGCCCAGGGTCAGCCAGGCATCGGCGCTGGTGGCGTCCAGCGTGCTTGCCTTGCCGGCTTCGGCCAGGGCTTCGTCGAATTTGCCATCGGTGGCGCGCAGGCGCGCCGACGCCAGCAAGGCGGTGACATGGTTGGGCGATTTGGCCAGCACCGCATCCACCAGGCTGCGCGCCTTGTCGCGTTTGCCCAGGCGGGCCCAGGCGCTTGCCAGGGTGGCATTCAACTCGTCCTGGGCTGAGGCGTCCTTCAGATCCAGCGTGCCGAGCTGGTCGATGGCCTGCTTGTGTCGCTGCTGTTCCAGCATGGCCTTGACCAGCAGCGGCACGACCTCGGCATCGGGGTGCTTGAGCTCGCGGGATTTCTTCAGCTCCACCTCGGCACCGATGGCGTCGCCCAGGTTCAACAGCGCCTTGCCCAGCAGCATGCGCGCCTGCCCGGATGCGGGTGCGGCCTGCAGCACGCCCTGCAGCTCGATGGCTGCAGCGCGCGACTCGCCGGCGGCCAGGCGCACTTGCGCCGCTTCAATGGTCGCCGGGGGCTTGCCGGGCGAGCAGGCCGACAGGACCAGGCTGCCGGTCAGCGCCAGCAGGGCCAGGGAAATTGCGGGCAAGGCCATGGGCAGAACTCTCGTGATCGGGGGGCGGGGGTTGCCAGCAAATGAGGGCTGGCGACGGCCGGTGTGCTTGGGCCAGGCCAGGGCCTGTTTGAGCGACGAGCATACCGGGCGAAACAGCGTGCGCCACTTGTTACCCATCAGGGCTTGCCAAATGGCCCGTGACCAGGGCGTGATTTTTGTCACGTTTACAGGCTGCAGCCGACAGGCTGTTCACCGCAAGTCTTGTCGAAAAA
This sequence comes from Betaproteobacteria bacterium, assembly GCA_043756825.1. Classification (GTDB taxonomy): domain Bacteria; phylum Pseudomonadota; class Gammaproteobacteria; order Burkholderiales; family Burkholderiaceae_C; genus Pseudaquabacterium. The sequence goes on from JAYUQJ010000184.1 coordinate 9,104, forward strand.
CTTTACAGCGCCGATGCGCTCGACCCCCTAGTTCAGCAAGGAGGCTGCTAAGCCCTTGATTTGACTGAGGCGCTCTCAGTTGGCATGGAATTCGCTACTGTCTTCTCAACCGGGCGGCTCTGCGTTGTCAAACAACACGCCCTTCAACTCACTTATCCAAGGAATCGCAATGTTCAAGACGCTCAGTGCTGTTGCTGTCGCGGCCCTCACGCTGGTTGGTGGCGCAAACGCCGCAACCATGAGGACCATCGATCTGTTCACCACCAATCAAGCCACGATATCGGACAATACGGTCAACGGCTTCGTCCGCTCGTCGCAAGTCGGCGCGGCCGGTGATGTCACCATCCTGGGCGGTTACCGCGAGATGATCGCTGACCTGAAAAGCAACGGCACAGCCTTTGTGACCCAAGGAAGCCGCAGGATCGATATGACTGTCGACGGTGGTGTGATGGACTTTTCCACCTCGACATCGTCAAGCGGTACCGGCATCGTTCGCTGGGATGGTGTCACGCAGTCGACCCCTGGCAACGACACCACCGCCGCACAAGCCATCAATGTAATCGGCCTGCAGATGGCCGGCGTGGGCCTGGACCTGGGTGATGTCAATTCAGACTCGTTCGAGATCCAGACTGTGTTCTCCGATGGTGGCTTCAGGTTCACCATCGAGGCCTACACCGATGCCAACAACTGGTCCAAGGTTGAAATTACTGCGACCGAGCACCTGGTGCCCGCAACGACCTATGTGCCCCTGTCGGCCTTTCTGGCCTGCGGGTTCATGGACGCGCAAGTCACGGTCACCTGCGCCAACGGCAATAACTTCGCGAACGCTGTGAACTTTGATGACCTCGGCGCGCTGCAAGTCATCATCGACCCGACGGGTACCCGCACGTCCTTGGATCTGACGCTGAATCAGGTTCTTATCGTGCCGGAACCCACCGGCATCGCGCTGGTCGGCCTGGCCTTGTTGGGTGCCGGCCTGGCGTCGCGCCGCCGCAAGGCCTGAGCCTGTTGTCGTTGGCACCGCTCACAGCGGTGCTGATCGAGAAAACCGCCAACCCTCAGGTTTGCGGTTTTTTTTCGTCCTGGGCTGACGGCCTGGGCAGCCCGGGCCGGGCGCAAGTCAGATCAGCAGGTCGCCCAAGCGCAGCCGCACCGAGCGGGATTCGGCAACCGGGCCCAGGCCGATGCGGCCCAGCCACACGGTCTGGTGGCTGCGCCCGCCCAGCAAATCATCCAGGCGCAAAGCCAGGGTCTGGGCCAGGCTCAATTCCTGGGCGTCGGCCGTGAATTGCTGGCCCTCGCGCAGGTAGCGGGCAAATACCAGCGGCGTGGCCGCTGGTTGGTGCTGCAGGCCCAGCTGGGTGGCCTGCAGCCAGAAGCGCTGTACCGCCCTGCCGCTGGCCACATGATCGTCCACGCTCACCACCGGTGCCCGGGCGATCAGGGCGATGTGGGCGGCGCAGGCCAGGGCCGGCAGCAGGTCCATCAGCAGCCGGGGCATCAGGGTGCCGCCGAGCCAGCGGTTCATGAAGCGGATGCGCTGCCAATCGGCCATGGCGGTATGCATCACGGCCAGGGTCAGCCCATCCACGCCCAGCGCCTGGTCGGGTAGGCGGGTTCGGCTGAAGCGCGCGCCCCACTCGATCACGCTGCGGTGGGTCTCGAAGGCCTCGGGCAGGCGCAGGCGCAGACCGGCATTGGCCCACAAGAGCCGGGCCCAGGGCCAGCGTTGAGCGCCTTCGAAACACACCAGTTCGTAGGCCGGACCTACCGCAGCCTGCAGCGCCTCGCGCTGCGCGCCCGACAGTGCCCGCCGGCTCAGCGGCCGGCGCTGGACGCTGCGCTCGGGGATGAACCGCCAGAGCGCATCAACCACCAGGCCGGGAACCGGCAGCAGCTCGACGTCGAAAGTGGGCCGGGCCGCATCGCCATCGGGGCGGCGCCGGGCCCGCAGGTCCAGCCCGAAGCGGCTGGCGGCGATGGCCGCGGTTTCGATCAGCGCGCCCAGGGCCAGCTGGCTGGGCCGGCCGTCCAGGTCGTAGATGCAGTGATCGCGGGTGTCGCGGCCATGGATGACGAAGCGCGACCCGTCGACGATCTCGAAGCGCCAGGGCTGGGCGTTGTCGCCGCTGGGCGCCCAGCGGGCCAGGTCGAGGATCTGTTCGACGACCTCGACGCTGCTCATGCCTTGGCCCCCTGCAGCGCACCCAATTGGCGGCGGCCGATGGCGATGGCCAGTCTTTGCAGCGGATGGCGGTTGCCGCCCGGCCGCCAGGTGTGTACCAGGCGGCCCAGGTAGGCATCGAATTGCAGACCGTGCGGTGCAGCGCGCACCGGGCCGCGGCGCAACAGGATCTTCAGGACCTCGGTCGCGGCAAAGCCGGCGCAGATCTGGCAGGCCATGCCGGTGGACGGCGTACGCCGCTCGGCCAGATTGACCGCGCTGCGGTCCACCAGATAGCCGCGGTTCAGGCCCGCCGGGGCCAGGCCGACCACGAAACGCAGCGCCTTCTCGGCATCGGGCCGGTCGCCCCAGTCGAAATACTGCTCGAAGGTCATGCCACCGGGCAAAAAATTCAGCAGCGCTGCGCCCATGCCGATCGGGGCGGCGGTGATGGCCGGAATGCCACGCGCGGCGCAGGCGGCGAAAACGGCTTGCCGCACCTCGAAGGCAAAGAAATCGAGCCCGTCCAGGTACAGGTCGGCGCCGTCCAGAAATTCATCGACATTGGCCACGCTGACGCCCTGGGGGAATATGCGGAAATTGATTTCCGGGTTGATATCCAGCGCCTGCGCGCTCATCACCTCGATCTTGGGGCGCCCCAGGGACGACACCATGGCCCCCGCCTGGCGGTTGAAATTGGCGATGTCGAAAGTGTCGAAATCCGCGATGTTGAAATTGCTGATGCCCAGGCGTGCCAGGGCCACCAGATGCACCCCGCCTACGCCACCCATGCCCGCGATGGCAATGCGCTTGTGCCGCAGCACCTCTTGTTCATGCTCGGCCAACCAGCCGATGTTGCGCGAAAATGCGTCGGCATAGCGAAACACGGGGCGGGCGGTCATTCGCGTGGCGCAACGGCAGTCATGCCAACGATTATCGCCGTTGGCACTGGGTGAAAGTCTGCGCTTTCCAGCGGCTGCTCGGCTGAGAGACTGAGAGTTTTTCGATCATGCCCGCTCACCACCCCAAAACGCACCCGCTCGTCGTTGCAAATGCTCGCCATAGCCCGGGCTATGGCT
>JAYUQJ010000185.1:0-12333 GCA_043756825.1 Betaproteobacteria bacterium
GCCGCTGGGGTAAACAGGGACGGCGCCGGGCCTTGAATCGGCGTCAAATGCGGATTCGAGGAAGGCTGATCCCATGCAAGTCGAGATTCAGAACGCCTGCTGCACCGCATCACCGTGGGTGAGCGGCCCGGCGTCTGAGCCACCCCTCGGTTTGGGGGTATGGGGTGCGAGGCCTTGTAAGAACCCGGCCGGTGCCGCGACCCACGCCGATGAGCCTGAAATCCCTGCCATCCGGCCTCGCCGGATCAGCACCGCCCACCCGGGTCGACGCCCGGACGGTGCCACCCTTGCGCCAGCCCTCGCCCGATGCGCGCGCCGACCTGGCCTGGCGCATGCAGCGCACCGGCCAATGGCTGCCCGGGCAAACCGCCGGCCGGCGTTGGGGCGTGGCCTGTGTGTCGCTGGAGATCACCCAGCGCTGCAACCTGGACTGCAGCCTGTGCTACTTGAGCGAGTCGTCCGAGGCGGTGCTGGACTTTCCGCTCGACGAGGTGTGCCGGCGCATCGACCTGATCCTGGCCCACTACGGGCCGGGCACCGATGTGCAGGTCTCCGGCGGCGAACCCACGCTGCGCCCACGCGATGAGCTGCTGGCCATCGTGCGCCGCATCACCCAGCGCGGCCTGCGCGCATCATTGTTCACCAACGGCATCCTGGCCAGCCGCGCCTTGCTGCAAGACCTGGCCGAGGCCGGTCTGAGCGAGGTGGCCTTCCATGTCGACCTGACCCAGCAGCGCGCCGGCTACCGCAGCGAGGCCGACCTGAACCCGCTGCGCCGCGAGTACATCGCCCGGGCCGGCGGCCTGCCGATCGGGGTGTTCTTCAACACCACGGTGTTCGATGCCAACCTGGCCGAGGTCCCGATGCTGGCCGCCTTCTTCGTGGCCCAGGGCGGCGCGGTGCGCTTTGCCTCCTTCCAGTTGCAGGCGGCCACCGGCCGGGGCGTGCTGGGCGGGCGCGAAGGCGCGCTCGACAACGACAGCGTGGCGGCTGCCCTGCGCCAGGGGGCCGGCACTGACCTGGGTTTCAACGGGCTGGCCGCTGGCCACCAGGCCTGCAACCAGAGTGCGGTGATGTTGCTGGTCAATGGCCGAGCCTATGACGCCTTTGCCGACAAACCCTTCATCCGCCGCTTCATGCGCGAAACCGCCCACCTGCGCATCGACCGGCGCACCCCCGGCCAGGGCCTGCGCTCATTGGCGCTGGCGCTGCTGCGCCGGCCCGGCCTGATGGTTGCCGCGCTGGGCTGGTTGGGGCGCATGGCCTGGCGCGCGCGGGCCGATTTATGGGCCGCGCGCGGGCGGGTCGGCAAGCTGACTTTCTTTACCCACAACTTCATGGACGCCTGTGCGCTCGAGGCCGACCGCATAGAGGCCTGCGTCTTCATGGCCATCACCCAGGACGGACCCTTGAGCATGTGTGCCTTCAATGCCCAGCGCGACGACTACCTGCTGCGGCCGCTGGCGCGGGCCGGCGATCCCACCGGTGAATGGCAGCCGCTGCGCCCGGCCGGTGCGGGCCCGCGCGAGCAGCCGATCAAATGGCTGAAGGGTCGCGCCCGCGAGGCGGCGCTGGCAGCGCGGCGGGCTTCGGCATGAGGCGCCGCGGCTGGACCGCCGGTTTGCTGCTGTGGCTGTTGTGGCTGGGCGGCTGTGCCACCCAGGTGGCGCTGCCCGATGCCGGCCCGGTGGCGCCGGCCCAGGCAGCGGCGGCTTGGGCCCGGGTGCTCGATCGCTTCGTCAACCCGCAGGGCGAGGTCGACTTTGCGGCCCTGGCCGAAGACCGCGCCGACCTGGACACCGTGGTGCGTCATGTGGCCGGCACCGCGCACGACACCCTGCCGGGCTGGGCCGACCAGATGGCCTGGCTGATCAATGCCTACAACGCGCTGTCGATGTTCAACGTGGTCGACAGCGGTATCCCGGCCACCCACGCCGGCCTGAACAAGCTGCACTTCTTTGTCGGCCGCCAGTTCAGGGTGGGCGGGCGCTGGATGTCCTTGCGCGGCTTCGAGAATGATGTGATCCGGCCGCTGGGGCGCCAGCGCGACGACCCCCGGATGCACTTTGCCCTCAACTGTTCAGCCCGTGCCTGCCCGGTGTTGCCGCGCAAGCCCTTCAGCGCCACGGCCCTGGACACCGAATTGACGCGCGAGACCCGTGCCTTCTTTGCCCGGCCCGGCAACTTCCGCATCGATGCGGCCAGCCGCACCGTCTGGCTCAGCGAAATCCTCGATTTCTACACCGAGGACTTCGTACCGCAGCCCGCGCGCAGCTTGATAGCCTATGCCAACCGTTATGCGCCCGAGGCCGCGCCGCTTGACTACGTGGTGCGTTTCACGCCCTACGACTGGACCATCGCCAACCGCCGCCGCGGGCCCTGAGCGCAAGCCTCAGCGGGGCCTGCGCCATACCCTCAGCGCGGCCAGCGCCAGCGCCGCAAACAAGCCCAGGCTGTAGAACTCATAGGGCAGGCCCAGCAGATCGGCCTTGGCGTCGGCACACGAGGCATAGGCGGCGAAGACCTCGGGCCAGCGGCTGTCCAGCCCGGTCCAGCCCATGATGCTGTCGGCCAGGCTCTTGTTGCAGGAGGCCGACGCGGCGGCCACCCAATGCTGCCACGCGGCCATTGCCAGGCCTGACAGGGCCGGCAGGCCGGCCAGCAGCGCGGCCAGGCGGCGCCCCGGCATGCCCGGCAGCAACAGGCCCAGCAGCGCCGCGGCGGCCACCGCCAGAAAGGCCAGGCGCTGCAGCACGCACCAGGCGCAGGGCATCAGGCCCAGCGCGCCGTGCTGGGTGTAGAGCGCGGCGCCCACCGCAGCCAGCGAGGTGGCGGCCATCAGCGCCAGCACGGCGCGGGCACGCGGCCTTTGCCGCAGGCTCACCGCGTTTCCGCGATCAGCTCGATCTCGACACAGGCCCCCATCGGGATTTGTGCCACACCGAAAGCGCTGCGGGCATGGGCGCCGGCTGCGCCGAATACCGCGCCGAACAGCTCGGACGCGCCGTTGGTCACCAGGTGCTGCTCGGTGAAGGCCGGGCCGCTGTTGACCAGGCTCATCAGCTTGACGATGCGCACCACCTGGTTCAGATCGCCCACGGCGGCCTGCAGCGTGCCCATCAGGTCGATGGCAATGGCGCGTGCCGCGGCCTTGCCTTCTTCGGTGGCCATCGTCAGGCCAAGCTGGCCGACCCAGGGCTTGCCGTCCTTGCGGGCGATGTGGCCGGAGATGAACACCAGCTTGCCGGTGCGCACAAAGGGCACATAAGCGGCGGCGGGCGTGGCCACCGGCGGCAGGCTGATGCCCAGTTCGGAGAGCTTGTCGTAGACGGACATGGTGTGGACAGGCGCCGGGCGCCGCAGTGCTGGCAAGGGGCCGTGATCCTACACTGGGCGAATGTGGCCCAGCGTGCCTGCACAACAGCGATCACGGGGCCTGCACCACGCCTGGGGCCTGGTCTGGCTGGCCCTGTGCTGGCTGGCCGGCCTGGCCTGGCACCTGCATCTGGCAGTGCTGTGGCCCCGGGCCTGGCATCTGGGCCTGGCAGCCTGCGCCCTGGCCTTGCTGGCCTGGGCCTGGGCCGGTCCGCCGCCGCTGCGCCGCGATCCGGCGGCGCGCCAGCGCGCAGCCTTGCACAGCCTGCGGTGGGCCTTGGCTGCAGCGGGCATGCTCTGTCTGGCACTGGCGCTGACGGGGCTGCGGGCCCAGGCCCGGCTTGACCAGCGCCTGGATCCGGCACTGGAGGGCCGCAAATTGTGGGTGACCGGCATCGTGGCCCGCCTGCCGCAGACGGGTCCGTCGGGTACCCGCTTCTGGTTCGAGGTCGAGGCGGCTGCGCTGGACGACCCGGCCGGCCCGGCCGTTGCCTTGCCGCCCCTGCTCAGCCTGGGTTGGTACGACCCCTTCGACGAGGAGTCGTCTGCCAGCGACGGACGCGCCGAACTGCGCGCCGGCCAGCGCTGGCGCCTTCCGCTGCGATTGAAGGTACCGAACGGGGTGCTCAACCCGCACGGTTTCGACGCCGAGTTGTTCTGGTTCGAGCAGGGCATAGGCGCCACCGGCCATGTGCGCAACGGGCGCGGCCTGGCCGGGCACGGGCCGCGCCTGCTGGCCGAAGGCGTGGCCCATCCGGTGGAGCGCGCCCGCCAGGCCATCCGTGACGACATCCGCCGCCTGGTGCCGGATGCGCGTGCGGCGGGTGTGCTGGCGGCGCTGGTGGTGGGCGACCAGTCAGCCATCGAGCGCGAGGATTGGGATCTCTTCCGCATCACCGGGATTGCCCATCTGGTGTCGATCAGCGGGGTGCATGTGACGATGATCGCCTGGCTGGCGGCCGCGCTGGCCGACCGCGTCTGGCGGCGCAGCCGGCGCTGCATGCTGTGGCTGCCGGCGCCGCTGGCGGCGCGCTGGCTGGGCCTGGCGCTGGCCAGCGCCTATGCCTTGTTGGCCGGCTGGGGCGTACCGGCCCAGCGCACGGTGCTGATGCTGGTCGCCGCCGGGCTGCTGCGCAGCCTGGGCCGCCATTGGCCGTGGCCCCTGGTGCTGCTGGCCGCCGGCCTGGTGGTCACGCTGATCGACCCCTGGGCCCTGATGCAGCCCGGTTTCTGGCTGTCGTTCACCGCCGTGGGTTTGCTGATGGCGGCCGAGCCGCAGGCGGCAGTGCTGCGGCCGGTGGGCATGCCGGCGCGCGGCCTCGCGGCTTGGCGCGGCTGGGTCGCTGGGCTGGTCGGTCAGCACCTGCGCGCCCAGGTGGTGGCCACGCTGGGTCTGGCGCCCTTGTCGCTGGTGTTCTTTCACCAATTCAGCCTGGTCGGCTTTGTGGCCAATCTGGTGGCCATTCCACTGGTGACCCTGCTGATCACCCCACTGGCCTTGTTGGGCCTGCTGCTGCCTGGGCTGTGGTGGCTGGCGGCGGCCTTGGTGCAGGCGGGTGTGCAGGGCCTGACGCTGCTGGCCCAGTGGCCGGCTGCCGTGCACCTGGCTGCCGCCGCGCCCGGCTGGGCCGTGGCAGCCGGGCTGCTGGGCGCCCTGCTTGCGGCCCTGCCCCTGCCCTGGGCCTTGCGCGGCCTGGCGCTGCCCCTGATGTTGCCGCTGTTGTGGCCGCCGGCCTCGCGCCCGGCCTGGGGCAGCATGCAGGTAGTGGCGGTCGACGTGGGGCAGGGCACTGCGGTGCTGGTGCGCAGCCGGTCGCATCTGCTGGTCTACGACACCGGGCCGCCCTACGGCAGCGACAGTGACGCCGGCCAGCGCGTGCTGCTGCCCTTGCTGCAGGCGCGTGGCGAGGGCCCCATCGACCGCCTGGTGATCAGCCACCGCGATGCCGACCATGTCGGCGGCGCGGCCAGCCTGATGGCGGCCTGGCCGGTGCGCGGCTTGCTCAGTTCGCTCGACGCCGACCACCCCTTGCTGCAGCGCGCCGTGCCGCACACCCGCTGCATGGCGGGCCAGCACTGGGAATGGGACGGCCTGCGCTTTGCCATGCTGCACCCCCAGGCGCAAGACTATGGCGCGGCGCGCAAGAGCAATGCGGTGAGCTGCGTGTTGCGCATCGAGGACGCGGCCGGACGCAGCCTGCTGCTGACCGGCGACATCGAGGCGGCGCAAGAGCAAGACCTTGTCCGGCGCTACGGCGCTGCCCTGGCCAGCGATGTCATGTGGGTACCGCACCACGGCAGCCGAAGCTCGTCGACGCCGGGCTGGCTGGCGGCCGTGGCACCCCAGATCGCGGTGGTGCAGGCGGGCTACCGCAGCCGGTATGGGCATCCCGCGCCCGATGTCGTGGAGCGCTACGAACAACAGCGCATCAAGGTGGTGCGCACCGATCAATGCGGTGCATGGCTGTGGCACGATGGAGCGGCCTCATGCACCCGTGATGTGCAGCGTCGCTACTGGCATCGCCCATTGCCCATGGGTGGTGCGGAAGTTGCTAACCTACCAAAGCTTGGACTTGCGGAGCCAGGAGCCTCTTCTCGATGAAACCGACCTTTGACGAAATGCAGGCAAGCCCCCAGGCGGTGCGGGCCCACTACAGCGGTTTTGACCAGTGGTTGCGACAACAGGCCCCGGCCGCGATGGCAGCCCGGCGCGACGAAGCGGAGATGATCTTCCGCCGGGTCGGCATCACCTTTGCGGTCTACGGGGCCAAGGACGAAGAAGGCGCCGGCACCGAGCGGCTGATCCCCTTCGACCTGATCCCGCGCATCATCCCGGCCGACGAGTGGCTGCGCATGGAGCGCGGCCTGGTGCAGCGGGTGACGGCGATGAACCGCTTCCTGCACGACGTCTACCACGACCAGGAGATCTTGAAGGCTGGCGTGGTGCCGGCCGAGCAGATCCTGAAGAACGCCCAGTTCCGGCCCGAGATGATGGGTGTGGACCTGCCGGGCCAGATCTACTCGCACATCGCGGGCATCGACATCGTGCGCGCGGCCCAGCCCGATGGCAGCGGCACCTACTACGTGCTGGAGGACAACCTGCGGGTGCCCAGTGGTGTGAGCTACATGCTCGAGAACCGCAAGATGATGATGCGGCTGTTTCCCGAGCTGTTTGCCGGGCACCGGGTGGCGCCGGTGGCGCACTACCCCGACCTGCTGCTCGACACCCTGCGCGCGGTGGCGCCGCCGTCGGTGAACGAGCCCACGGTGGTGGTGCTGACCCCGGGCATGTACAACAGTGCCTATTTCGAGCATGCCTTCCTGGCCCAGCAGATGGGCATCGAGCTGGTCGAGGGCCAGGACCTGTTCGTCAAGGACAACTTCGTCTACATGCGCACCACCCAGGGCCCGCGCCGGGTGGACGTGATCTACCGCCGGGTGGACGACGATTTTCTCGACCCCAAGGCCTTCCGGCCGGATTCCACGCTGGGCTGCGCCGGCCTGCTCGATGTCTACCGCAAGGGCAACATCAGCCTGTGCAATGCCATCGGCACCGGGGTGGCCGACGACAAGTCGATCTACCCCTATGTGCCCAGGATGGTGGAGTTCTACCTGGGCGAGAAACCCATTCTCGAGAACGTGCCCACCTACCAGTGCCGCGACAAGGGCGCGCTGCAGTATGTGCTGGACCACCTGGGCGAGCTGGTGGTCAAGGAGGTGCATGGCGCCGGTGGCTACGGCATGCTGGTGGGGCCGGCCAGCACCCGAACCGAGATCGAGGATTTTCGCGCCGCCCTGCTGGCACGGCCCGACAACTACATCGCCCAGCCCACGCTGGCGCTGTCGACCACGCCCACCTTTGTCGACAGCGGCATTGCGCCGCGCCACATCGACCTGCGGCCCTTCGTGCTGTCGGGCCGCAGCGTGCAGATGGTGCCGGGCGGCCTGACCCGGGTGGCCCTGAAGGAGGGCTCGCTGGTGGTCAACTCATCGCAGGGCGGCGGCACCAAGGACACCTGGGTGCTGGAGGGTGCGGCACAGGCAGCGCCCAGGCCGGCGCAGAGTCAGGGCCAGAGCCAGAGCCAGAGCCAGAGCCAGAGCCAAGGGCAAAGCCAGAGCCAGGGCCAGGGCAAGCGTTGAAGTCAGGAGAAAAACTACATGCTGTCTAGAACCGCCGACCATCTGTTCTGGATGTCGCGCTACATGGAGCGGGCCGAAAACACCGCGCGGATGCTGGATGTCAACTACCAGACATCGCTGCTGCCGCAGTCGGCCGACCGCACCGAGCAGGGTTGGGCCGGGGTGCTGGGCATCTCGGAGCTGACCTGGTCATTCGGCAAGAAGCACGACAGCGTCAGCGCGCGCGGCGTGATGGATTTCATGGTGCGCGACGCAGAGAACCCCTCGTCCATCGTGTCCTGCCTGGCGGCCGCGCGCGAAAACGCCCGCGCGGTGCGCGGCAAGCTCACCACCGAATTGTGGGAAACCACCAACCAGACCTGGCTGGAGTTCAAGCGCATATTGCACGGCGAGTCGTTCGAGCGCGATCCGGCGGCGCTGTTCGAATGGGTCAAGTTCCGCTCCCACCTGAGCCGGGGCGTGTCGGTGGGCACCATGCTGCAGGACGAATCGTTGCACTTCATCCGCATCGGCACCTTCCTGGAGCGCGCCGACAACACCGCCCGCTTGCTGGACGTGAAATTCCACGCCCTGGCCGGCGACTACTTCGGCGCCTGGGCCGACGACGACGCGCCGGAGGTCGACTTCTACCACTGGAGCGCGATCCTGCGCTCGGTCAGCGCCTTCGAGATCTACCGCAAGGTCTACCGCAATGTGATCCGGCCCGACAAGGTGGCCGAGTTGCTGATGCTGCGCCCGGACATGCCGCGCTCGCTGGCCTGCTGCATGAACGCGGTGGTGGAGAACCTCGACCTGGTGGCCAATGAGCAGAGCGGCGAGACCTGCCGCCGCGCCGGCCGCTTGCGCAGCGACCTGCAGTTCGGCCACATCGACGAGATCCTGGCCACCGGGCTGCATGCCTTCCTCACCCAGTTTCTCGACCGCGTCAACGACATCGGTGCCGGCATCAGCCGCGATTTTCTCGTCCCTGCGTGATCCGTCATTCGCCGCAGCCACAATGCTGCGGCGCAGCAATGCAAGCCCCTGAAGGAATCACGTGAGCATCCACGTCGCACTCAACCACGTCACCCACTACACCTACGACCGGCTGGTCGCGATGGGTCCGCACATCGTGCGCCTGCGCCCGGCGCCGCACTGCCGCAGCAGCATCCTGAGCTACTCGCTGAAGGTCGAGCCCGAAGTCCACTTCATCAATTGGCAGCAGGACGCGTTTGCCAATTACCTCGCCCGCCTGGTCTTCCCCGAGAAAACCAAGGCGTTCAAGGTCACGGTCGATCTGGTGGCCGAGATGTCGGTCTACAACCCTTTCGACTTCTTCCTCGAGCCCGACGCCGAGACCTTCCCCTTCGCCTACGACGATGCGCTCAAGCTCGAGCTGCAACCTTACCTGGTGACCGAGCCCGCCACGCCGGCCCTGGCCAAGTGGGTGGCCAGCATCGACCTGGCCGAGCGCCGAACCATCGACTTTCTGGTCGGCATCAACCAGCAGCTGCAGAGGGATATCCGCTATGTCATCCGCATGGAGCCGGGCGTGCAGACCCCCGAGGAGACGCTGACCCTGGCCTCGGGCTCCTGCCGCGACAGCGGCTGGCTGCTGGTGCAGACCCTGCGCCACCTGGGGCTGGCAGCGCGCTTCGTCTCGGGTTATCTGATCCAGCTGAAATCCGATGTCAAGGCGCTGGACGGGCCCAGCGGCACCGAGGTCGACTTCACCGACCTGCACGCCTGGTGCGAGGTCTACCTGCCCGGCGCCGGCTGGATCGGCATGGACCCGACCTCGGGCCTGATGGCCGGCGAGGGCCATATCCCGGTGGCCTGCACCCCCACGCCCGGCAGCGCCGCGCCGATCAGCGGGGCGATGGACGAGTGCCAGGTCGAGTTCAGCCACACCATGGGCGTGACCCGCATCTTCGAGTCGCCACGGGTCACCAAACCCTATACCGAAGACCAGTGGGCCGAGGTGCTGTTGCTGGGTGCCCAGGTCGACCGGCAGCTCGACCAGGGCGATGTGCGCCTGACCATGGGCGGCGAGCCCACCTTCGTCAGCGTCGACGACCGCGACGGCGCCGAGTGGAATGTGGACGCGCTGGGCCCCACCAAGCGCATGTTTGCCCAGGACCTGGTGCAGCGCTTGAGCAGCCACTACGGCAAGGGCGGCTTTCTGCATTACGGCCAGGGCAAGTGGTATCCAGGCGAGCAGTTGCCGCGCTGGGCCCTGAACATCTGCTGGCGTGCCGACGGTCAGCCCTGCTGGCATGACCCGGCCCTGTTTGCCGACGAGCGCCAGCCCACCCAGTACACCTCGGCCGATGCCCTGGCCTTCATGGGCGCCTTGACGCGCCGCCTGGGCCTGAGCGACGCGCATGTGCAGCCCGGCTTTGAGGACACCTGGTACCACCTGTGGCGCGAGCGCCGGCTGCCGGTCAATGTCGATCCCTTTGACGCCCGGCTCGACGACGAGATGGAGCGCATCCGCCTGCGCCGCATCTTCAGCCAGGGCCTGGACCACCCGGTGGGCTATGCGCTGCCGATCAAGCGGGCCGAGGGGGGCCCGGCGCTGGCCGGCCCCCGCTGGGCCACCGGCCCCTGGTTCTTCCGCGACGAGCGCATGTACCTGCATCCGGGCGATTCACCCATGGGCTACCGCCTGCCACTGGACAGCCTGCCCTGGGTCAAGAGCACCGACTACCCTTACCACATCGAATCCGACCCCTTTTCGCCGCGCGATGCGCTGCCGGCCGCCACCACGATCAAGCGCCAGTACGCTGCTCATGTGATCGGCGGCGGCTTTGCCGAGGGCGGCACGGCGTCCTTGCAGCGCCATCCCCGCGAGGACGGCAAGGGCGCGCCGGCCGACCTGGGGCCCGCCCTGCAGCCGTCGGACGGTGCGGCCGCCCAGCGCGCGCCGGCGCCCTTCGAATCGGCGCACTGGATCACCCGCACTGCGCTGGTGGTGGAGGTGCGCGATCCGCGCCGGTCCAACGGCCCCAAGGCCGAAACCCAGGGCCAGCCCAGTGGCGTGCTGTATATGTTCATGCCGCCGCTGGAAAAGCTGGAGGACTACCTGGAGTTGCTGGCGGCGATCGAGGCCACTGCCGCCGAGCAGGGTATCCAGCTGGTGCTGGAGGGCTACCCGCCGCCGCGCGACCCGCGCCTGAAACTGCTGGCCGTCACCCCCGACCCGGGTGTGATCGAGGTCAATATCCACCCGGCCCACAACTGGGCCGAGCTGGTCGAGCACACCGAGTTTCTCTACGACGCGGCCTGGCAATCGCGCCTGTCGACCGAGAAGTTCCTGCTCGACGGCCGCCACACCGGCACCGGTGGCGGCAATCACGTCACGGTCGGTGGATCGACGCCGGCCGACAGCCCGCTGCTTCGCCGTCCCGATTTATTGCGCAGCCTGATCGCCTATTGGCAAAACCATCCGGCGTTGTCGTACCTGTTTTCCGGAACCTTCATCGGCCCGACTTCGCAGAGCCCGCGCGTGGATGAGGCACGCCACGATTCGCTCTATGAGCTCGAAATTGCGTTCGAGCAGATGGACGCCGAATTGACGGCGGGCAAAAGCCGTGAATCCGCCAAGCCGTGGCTGGTGGATCGGCTGCTGCGCCATTTCCTCGTCGATCTCACCGGCAACACGCACCGCGCGGAATTTTCCATCGACAAACTCTATTCGCCCGATGGCCCGACCGGGCGCCTGGGCTTGCTCGAATTCCGTGCCTTCGAAATGCCGCCACATCCACAGATGAGCCTGACGCAAATGCTGCTGCTGCGCGCGCTGATCGCCAGATTCTGGAAGACGCCGTATCGCGGGAGACTGATTCGCTGGGGCACCGAATTGCACGACCGTTTCATGCTGCCCTACTTCGTCGCGCAGGACATGAGAAGCGTGGTCGACGATCTGAATGCGGACGGTTATCCGCTACAGTTCGACTGGTTTGCGCCGTTCCTTGAGTTTCGCTTTCCGCGCTACGGTAGCGTCGCCTATCAGGGCGTGGAGCTGGAATTGCGGCAAGCCATCGAACCGTGGCATGTGCTCGGCGAGGAGATGGCCGGCAGCAGTACCGCACGTTACGTCGATTCTTCGCTGGAGCGCGCGCAAGTCCGCGTGACCGGCATGACCCAACAGCGCCACGCGATCACCTGCAATGGACGGCTCGTACCGATGACGCCGACCGGCACACCGGGTGAGTTCGTCGCCGGTGTCCGCTATCGCGCGTGGGCGCCACCCTCCGCGCTGCACCCGACCATCGGCGTCCAGGCGCCGCTGGTATTCGATATCGTCGATACCTGGGCCAGCCGGTCGGTCGGCGGCTGCACCTATCACGTCACCCATCCCGGCGGACGCAGCTACGACGACTTTCCGGTCAACGCCTTCGCGGCCGAAGCGCGCCGCGTCGCGCGCTTCCAGAAAATAGGTCACACGCCCGGGCCGATGGATTTCAAACCCGAAGGCCGCAACCCCGCGTTACCGTTCACGCTCGATTTGCGAAGACAGCCGGACTTTGACGGGGCGCAGATGATGGCGATTCGCGCCGCCGACCAATAGCGTGCGGCCCGAATCGCAACATCACCCTTATCTGCAGCGCAAACCAAACCGGCGACGGGGACGTGACGCTAGCCATTGGCACCGCATCTCGTCGCGCAGATCGCCATTTGGCGCGCCAGACAGCACGAAAGTCCCCGAAACGCCGCGCCAGTGCTAGGGAACCTCTGAACAAGTCAACTTTTTGTGTGGTTCGACAAGCTCACCACGAACGGATTCAAGAAGTTACCGTTCGTCCTGAGCCTGTCGAAGGACTTGATCAGAGGTTC
>JAYUQJ010000186.1:0-4263 GCA_043756825.1 Betaproteobacteria bacterium
TCGGTCGGGTCGAGCCGTCCCAGGGCCTGGCCTGCGGCCACCGTGTCACCCTCGCGCACCGTCAGGGCCTGCACCTCGGCCGCCACGCGGGCCTTGACAAAGGCGGTGTTCACCGCGCGCAGGCTGCCGGTGATTTCCAGCCCCTGCTGCAGCGGCAGGCTGGCGGCCTGGATCAAATCCTGCGGCAGCAATTCCAGCAGGGGCTTGGCGGCTGCTGCCGGGCCGGCGGGTGCGGGCGCGACCTGCGCCGGCTTCATCCAGCGCAGGCCCAGGCCCACGGCCGGCAACAACAGCAACAAGGCCAGGGCCCAGCGCATCCAGGGTCTCATGGTTCAGATCGCCTCGTTCATTGAGCGCGGCGTGTCACACCGCGGGTGCGCTGCCAGCGGCGGGCGCGGGGCACAGGCCGTCCAACACCAGTGCCACATGCTGGGCGATGAAGGCGTGACCATCCAGGTGCCAGTCCACCGGACAGGCACCCAGCGAATGGCGGTGCAGGCACAACATCACCAGCGGCAGCACCAGCGAGTGCACTGCGTTGTCGACGTCGACCCGGCGGAACTCGCCCTCGGCCATGCCGCGTTGCAAGATGTTGCCCAGCAGGCCGTGCGCCGGCTCGATCACCTCGCGGGCATAGAAGGTGGCGATCTCGGGAAAGCTGCGCACTTCGGTGATCACCAGCTTGAACACCCCAGCGGCCGGGCTGTCGTAGAGCTGGCGCCACCAGTCGACCAGGATCACCCGCAGCAGGCTGGCTGCGCTGCCGGCATGGCCAGAAGCCAGAGCCGCGCCCTCGGCGATGCGGTCCGACAGGTTGTGGCTGATCACCGCCTTGAGCAGTTCTTCCTTGCTCGGGTAGTACAGGTAGAGCGTGCCCTTGGACACCCCGGCGCGCTGGGCCACCTCTTCCGTCCGGGTGGCAGCAAAGCCCTTTTCCACGAACAGGGCCAGCGCCGCATCCAGCAATTCCTGGGGGCGGGCGTCCTTGCGGCGGCGGTGGCTGGGGAGATCGCTCGGCATTTTAATGACTGACCGGTCAGTAATGTACTGAGTTCCAGCGGCCAGGGCAAGTCAAGCCGCCGCCTACACTGGCCCGGATCACCCCCCACACCGGCTTCGCCTTGATCAACGACATGCCCCTCTCACGCCGCGATGGCCTGGTCCGCGCGGCCAGCCTGATCGCGCTGCCAGCCTGGTTGGCGGGTTGCGCGTCGCTGGGTGGCCCTACGGTGATCACGCTGGGCCAGCCGGAACTGAACAGCTTGCTGGAGCGCAGCTTTCCGCTGCAACGCCGCCTGCTGGACTGGCTGGACGTCAGCTTGAGCCGGCCGACCCTGCAACTTCTGCCCGAGCGCAACCGGATCGCGGTGGCCGTGGCGGTCTTGACCCAGGAGCGCCTGTCGGCCCGGTCGGCGCGGCTGGCGCTGGGCTTCGACAGCGCCCTGCGCTATGAGCCGCGCGATGCCAGCCTGCGCCTGAACGCGGTGCGGGTGCAACGGCTGGGCCTGGACAGCGCCGCATCGGTCGGCCCGCCGGCCGGCTTCCTGGCCCGTCTGGGCCAGGCGCTGGCCGAGCAGGCGCTGGAAAACCTGGCCCTGTACAGCGTGCCGGCCGACCGGCTGGCCGCGCTGCGCCGCCTGGGCCTGCAGCCCGGCGCGGTGACGGTCACTGCGCGCGGCGTGGAGATCACGCTGGCCAGCATTCACAGCAGCGCGGGCTGAGGCGGCGCCGCTGGCGCACGGCTGCGCCACCCCCCTGGTTATCATCAAACGCTTTGCATCCCGGGAACTGGTGTGGACATCCTTTTGTTGAGCAAGGCCGCGATCATGGGGATCGTCGAGGGGCTGACCGAGTTCCTGCCGATCTCGTCCACCGGCCACCTGATCCTCGCCGGGTCCCTGCTCGGGCTGCATGACGAGAAGTCCAAGGTCTTCGACATCGCGATCCAGACCGGCGCCATCTTCGCGGTGATCATCGTCTATTGGCAGCGCCTGCGCGATACGGTGCTGCAACTGCCCAGCAGCGCCGAGGCCCGGCGCTTCGTGCTGAACGTGGCGATCGCCTTCGTGCCGGCCGTGGCGCTGGGGCTGTTGTTCGGCAAGGCCATCCAGGCCCACCTGTTCACGCCGGCCGTGGTGGCCAGTACCTTCATCCTGGGCGGCTTCATTATCCTGTGGGCCGAGCGCCGGCCGGCGTCGGCGGTGCGCCTGCAGAGCGTGGAACAAATGGGCCCCTGGGATGCGCTGAAGGTGGGGCTGGTGCAATGCCTGGCCATGATCCCCGGCACCAGCCGCTCGGGCGCCACCATCATCGGCGGGATGCTGTTGGGCCTGTCGCGCAAGGCGGCGACCGATTTCAGCTTCTTCCTCGCCATCCCCACCCTGATCGGCGCCGGCGGCTACAGCCTGTTCAAGCAGCGCGCCCTGCTCAGCGCGGCCGATCTGCCGATGTTTGGCGTCGGCCTGGTGTTTTCCTTCATCAGCGCCTACGCCTGCGTGCGCTGGCTGCTGCGCTACATCGCCAGTCACAGTTTTGTGCCCTTCGCCTGGTACCGCATCGCGTTCGGCATCCTGGTGCTGGTCTCAGCCGGCATGGGCTGGGTGCGCTGGGCCGATTGACGGCGCAGGCCCGGCCGGTGGCTCAAGCCCGGCGCTGGTAGAGCAGGTCCCAGACGCCGTGGCCCAGGCGCAGGCCGCGGGCCTCGAACTTGGTCAGCGGACGCATCGCGGGCCGCTCGGCGAAGCCGGCGGTGGTATTGGCCAGGGCAGGGCAGCCGTCCAGCACTGCCAGCATCTGCTGCGCATAGTCTTGCCAGTCGGTGGCGCAATGCAGCCAGGCGCCGGGTGACAGGCGGCTGGCCAGCAGATCGACCAGGGCGGGCTGGATCAGGCGGCGCTTGTGGTGCCGCTTTTTGTGCCAGGGGTCCGGGAAGAAGACATGGATGCCGGCCAGCGTGCCCGGCGCCACCATCTGCTGCAGTACCTCCACCGCGTCGTGCTGCACGATGCGCAGATTGCCCAGGCCGCGCGCGCCGATCTCGCGCAGCAGCGCGCCCACCCCCGGCGCATGCACCTCGACCCCGATGAAATCCAGATCCGGCCGCGCGGCAGCAATCTCGGCAGTGGCCTGGCCCATGCCGAAACCGATCTCCAGCACCCGCGGCGCGCTGCGGCCGAAGCCCTGGTCCCAGTCGGTGGGGCCGGGCCGGCAAGGCAGGATGAACTGCGGCCCCAGGGTCTGCAATGCCCGCACCTGGCCGCTGCCCATGCGCCCGGCGCGCAACACGAAGCTGCGAATCGGTCGCTGCGGACAGGCTGGTGCAGGCGGCTTGGCCGCTGCCTCGCCAGCGCCGTCGGCGTCAGGCACAGCAGTCGGGTCGCGTGGGGGCAGGGACATGACCAGAGGCAGCACGGACAAAGAAAAAGTCCCTTGCGGGACTTGGCGATGAAGCAGCGGCTGGAGCGGGTGAAGGGAATCGAACCCTCGTATGAAGCTTGGGAAGCTGCCGTTCTACCATTGAACTACACCCGCCGAACAGCTTGTATCTTAGCGCTTCGCATGCCGCAGCGAAGCTCAGCGGGCCAGGGCGCGCAACGCCGCTGGCGCCTGGGCCGGCAACGTCATGAGGACCTGCTCGACAAAGGCTTCGGCGGGCACCGGATGGCCGATCAGGTAACCCTGAAGCACACCGCAGCCGACGCGCTGCAGGAAGGCGTGCTGGGCGTCGGTCTCGACCCCCTCGGCCACGACATGGACGCCCAGCGCCGTGGCGAGTTGCACGATCGCCTTGACCAGCACCCGGTCGTCCTCGTCGCCAGGCAGGTCGCGGATGAAGCCGCGGTCGATCTTGAGTTTCGAGGGGCGCAGATGCTTCAGGTAAGCCAGTGACGAGTAGCCGGTGCCGAAGTCGTCCACCGCCAGCGGCAGGCCGAGCGCGTGCAGGCGGTCGACGATCAGTCGCGTGGTGTCGGTGTCGGTCATCAGCACGCTTTCCGTGAGTTCGATCTCGAGTTCGTGCGGTCGCACGCCGAATTCACGCATGGCCTGCGTCAGGGTGTCGATCAAGCGATGGTTGCGAAATTCGAGGGCCGAGATGTTGACGGCGATGCTGCCGAAGCGCAGACCCGCGTCGCGCCATTCGGCGATCTGCGCACAGGCGTTGCGGATGGTCCAGGCGCCGACCTCGCCGATCAATCCGCACTTTTCGGCGGCACCGATGAAGTCACGCGGCGGCAACAAGCCGCGCGTCGGATGGGCCCATCG